>JALYWD010000198.1 GCA_030852885.1 Chloroflexota bacterium
GCGCTGCGCTGGCGGCGCTGCTGGCGCGGCAGCAAGGGCTCTTCCCCGGCCATACCGGGCGCATAGGCATCGCCCGTGGCGTTACTGTACTGCGAAGGCTCACTGTTCGCGGGGTACAGGCGATCCCCGATGCCCGAACTGGGAGGCGCCGGTTGTGCGTCAAACTGGCGCGACGAGCGTGGTCGCGGCGGTCGTGGTTCCATCCGTAGCGGCGCCCTCAGGTGTGCGTGCGTGTGGCCAGGCGGGGCATCGCTGGCCCTTCGGCCCGTCCGGAGTATAGCGACGGGTGCACGAACCCCCTCAGCACCGAGGCGACACGGCCCATCCACTTCCTTGAATTGGTACGAACGATACGCGGGGAACGGATGCCTGCTTCCATGGCGGCGGCTGGTACCCTTGGTGGAAACATCGAGGTATGCACCCGCAATCGTCCAGGAGGCGCGCCATTTCCACCACGATCGACCGCGGTTACCCACCGGTGCTCACCCCGCGCCAGGCATCCGGCCCACTCCAGGAGACCGTGGTGGTGCCCGGGTCCAAGAGCATCACGAACCGTGCCCTGCTGGTCGCCGCGCTGGCCGAGGGCGAGAGTGTGCTCACCGGGGCTCTGGAGAGCGAAGACACGCTCTACATGGCGGGCGCACTCAACGCGCTCGGCGTGTCCGTGGTGCACGATGCGGCGGCGGCGACCTTCCGTGTGCAGGGTGGTGGTGGGACCTTCCCCGTGCCGGAGGCGGAGCTCTTCGTCGGCAACTCCGGCACCTCCATGCGCTTCCTCACCGCGGCGCTGCCGCTGGGCCAGGGGCGCTACCGCATCGACGGCGTCCCCCGTATGCGCCTCCGCCCCATCGCCCCGCTGCTCGATGCGCTCACTGCGCTCGGCGCGGACGCGCAGAGTGAGATGGGCACGGGCTGCCCCCCGATTGTGGTCAACGCCAGCGGGCTGCCGGGCGGCGCAGCCGAGATGGCCGGTGACCTTTCCTCGCAGTATTTCAGTGCCCTGCTCATGGCCGCGCCGTACGCGCGGGACGGCGTCGAGGTCGGCGTCATTGGCGACCTCGTCTCGAAGCCCTACCTGCCGATGACGACGGCGGTGATGGCGGCCTTTGGCGTCCAGGCAGATCTGGACACCGTGACCTGGGCGCGGCTTGGGGTGCAGCCGGGTCAGCACTACACCGGGCGTCACTACCAGATCGAGCCAGACGCTTCCAATGCCTCGTACTTCTTCGCGGCGGCGGCGGTCACCGGCGGCCGGGTGCGCGTGGAGGGCCTGGGGCGAGGCTCGACCCAGGGCGACCTCGGCTTTGTCGAGGTGCTGCGCGCGATGGGGGCCGAGGTCTCCGTCGGGGACGATGCGACAGAAGTGCAGGGGCCACCGAACGGCGATCTGCGCGGCGTGGATCTGGACCTGGGTCCCATTTCCGACACCGCCCAGACGCTGGCGGCAATCGCGCCGTTTGCCGATGGCCCAACCACCATTCGCGGCGTCGCCCATGCCCGGCTGAAAGAGACCGACCGCGTCTCGGCGCTGGTCACGGAGTTGCGCAAGCTGGGGCAGGATGTCGAGGAGTTCCCGGATGGCCTGCGCATTTCCCCCCGGCCGATCACGCCAGCCGCCATTCGCACCTACGATGACCACCGCATGGCGATGAGCTTCGCGATAGCGGCGTTGCGGGCGCCCGGCATCCAGGTGCTCGATCCTGGCTGTGTCCAGAAGACGTTCCCGCGCTTCTTCGACGTGCTTGACGCGGCCACGCCATAGGGACGCCAGGCATGTACTCCCGCTGGGACGCGCTGCTGGCCGCTCTCGTCTTCGTGGTGGCGCTGGCCGTCAATCTGCATTCGGTGCCCACCACCCAGTTCCACCGGGACGAAGCGCGCTGGGTACACCGGGCGCGCTTCCTGGAACAGGCCGCGAACCCGACGGGACCCTACTGGCGGGAGAGTGAGCTGGTTATTGGCCAGCCTCCGCTGGGCTCCTACCTGATGGGGCTTGGTCTGCTGCTGCAGGGCCGCGACCTGGAAACAAACGGTTACTACGACTTCCATTACAACCAGGACTGGAACGCGCGCCACGGCAACTTGCCGGACCCGCTCGACCTGGAGGCCGCGCGCCGCACCAACAGCGTGGTCGGCGCGTTGATCGCCATGGCCATCTACCTGATCGGGCGCGGATTGCTCAACCCGGTTGCGGGCATTGCCGGGGCGGCGCTGCTCATCCCGCACGCGCTCTCCGTCTATCTCTCCAGCCTGGCGGGCTCCGATGCCATCGTGGCCTTGCTGGTGGCGTGGGCGGCCCTGGCGGCGATGTTCCTCGCGCAACGCCCGACCTGGGCCCGCGCGGTGCTGCTGGGCATCCTGCTGGGATTGGGCGGCGCGGCCAAGCTGAGCCCGCTGGGGCTGATTGTGCCCCTGGCTGTCGCTGCCGTGGTCCTGATCTGGCGCGGCTGGCGTGGTGCCGACGCGGCGGCGCAGCATGACGGCGCGCTCGGCTGGCGGTTGCTGGCCCTGCCGCCCGTGGCTACCGCCACCTTTATCGCCGTGTATCCCTTTCTCTGGCCCGCTCCCATCGGCCGCACCCTGGACCTGCTGCGCTTCCGCTCACTGGAAATGCAGAACCAGGGGAATATCTGGGGTGAATTGAGGGTGGATGGCCCGCTTGATGCCGTGACCCGCATCTACAACTGGCTGGGCGTGGTCGATTCCGTGACTGGGGTGGCCATCGGCGCCATCACTCAGCCGCTCGGGATTGCCCTGCGCCCGATGTGGCTGGACCTGGCGCTGGCGGTCATCGGCGGCGTCATCCTGCTGGGGCTCGCGGTACGGAACGGGCTGGGCAGTCGCTGGTCGATGGCGCTGCTGGTGTTGGGTGGAGAGGTGGCGCTGGTGATCGTCGGCATGCGGGCCGATTTCTCGCGCTACCTGCTGCCCGTCCTCGTCGCGAACGCGGTTTGTGGTGGTCTCGTGTTTGGGGCGCTGTGGCAGGTGGTGGCTCGCCGCCTGACATGGATACCCCCATCCACCCCGTCCCGGGCAGAGAGCGCACCACTGGTAAATGAAGGCGCGCGCGTGTGACGGATAACATCCCTCGTACTCCAAGTGGCCCTGGCGTTTCCCGCTTCGTGCAGCGTGGTGAGCATCGCCTCAGTTACGAATCGCGCGGGGTGGTCGGGGCGCCGGCTGTGCTGGTCCTGCACGATCTGCTCGCGGCGCGTGGCCAGTTGCGCGACCTGGCCGATGCGCTCACGACCGCCGGCTGGGAAGCGGTGCTGGCCGACGTGCGGGGGCACGGCGCGTCCCCCCTGATCTCCGGACCGGGCTACCCACCGGCAGAGCTGGCCGCGGACGCCATCGCGGTCCTTGACGCGGAGGGACTTCCAGCCGCCCGGGTCGTCGCCTTTGGCTGGAGCGCGCTCATCGCGCTGGAGGTGGCGGCGCGCTTTCCGGAGCGAGTAGTGGGCATCGTGCTGGTGGAGCCCTACCTGCCCGCCCTGCTGGAGGAGCATCCCAACGAGGAGGCGCAGAAGTACGGCGCCGCCCACCTGGAAGCCCTGTCCCAGGCCGCCGATGCCTCCTACAAGGGGCTCACGGACCGGGCGCTGGACCTGTATCCGGGCGTCCGCTGGGGCACGGGCTGGCGTGACCACATCCCCAAAGCGCGCCTGGGCGCCATCCGCCGCTCGGCCCCGAGCATGGCGGCCCTGCTGACCACGCTCGGCCAGAGCGCTACGGATGAGACGCTGGCGGCCGTGCACACCCCGGTCACGATGCTGGTGCGCCGCGACAGCCGCAACGCCGAACAATGGAACGCCGAAGCCCTGGCCGTGCGGATTCCCGGCGCGGGCGTCCTGAACGTGGAGATCGATGCAGGAATACCCCCGGCAGACGTCTGGACCGCGGCCATCGTCAAGGCGCTCGGCAAGCCCGGGAAGTAGCCATCAATAGAGCGACGGAATGCGACAGACGGAAGGCGGCGGGTGGCAAGCCCCATCGCCACCCATCGTGTCTTGAGCCTGCCGGGAGACCTCGTTTCTCCGCTTCCTTGCCCCGCTCGCAGGTGTCGTCCACCTTTCGCTGTCATCCCGACACAGGAGGGATCTCGTGTACCGGCCGCAGGGTACGAGTGCGCCAGGAGCTTCGGGTGCAGGCATCGTTGCCCGGTGGCCGGTTGGGTGCGAGGCGAGCGTGCGCGGCGCCACTCGCCGCAATTGAAAACCCCTCTCCTATCGCGGGAGAGGGGCTCGCAGTGAACGCTGCCTCAACCTACCCGGCGACTCCGGCCATGGCCTCCGCGCCCTTGCGCATGTCGTCCTCGGTCGCGTCCCTGACAACCTTGGAGACGATCGTCACATAGCCTTGCGGATCGGCCATGCCCCAGTCCCGGTGGCCCCAGAACTGGTCAGTCGGCTCGTAGAGAATCGTGGCGCCCTTGTCCCGCGCGTGGCGGAAGAGGGCGTCGACATCCTCGTTGTCAGCGATGGTGGTGTAGAGCGCCACGCCGTTGCCATACGGCGGCTGATCGTGCGCGTCATCCCCGTACGGGAGCGCGAACATGATGGCGACGTCCCCTCGCTTGATGGACCCATGCACGGTGCGGCCATCCGGCCCCGGCATGGTGAAGGTGGGCTCAAACCCCAGGACATCAGCGTAGAACTTCATGCTGGCGTCGATATCCGGCACGGTTAGTGTGGGAATCACGGACTGCATGGGACCTGGTGCTCCTTCCACTGATCGAATGCTCCCCTGGGCGGACAGGAGGGCGACCATGGCGGGGAAACACCAGCGAGCCGTGAGTTTACACGGCTCGCTGGTGGCTGAATCATGCTTCGGAACGCAGCTCCATCTGGATGAAACTCGGCTGCGCCGTGCGCCGCCGGGGGAGGCCAGCGCATTGGGCCCGGAGGGCATGCTTCGCGCACCATCATAGAACATATGTTCTTTTTGTCAAGAGTGCGATGGACCAGAACGCATCGTTGCCCGGCATTGACATCGACCTGAAAAGGCGGCTATACGAACGCGCACGATTGATGCAAAATGCCGGGGTCAGAGGAGCGGCACAAGGGAATCTGCTGGACGCCCGCAGGCGGGCTCCGATGATGCACAGTGTTTGTGCAGTTGGCGGCAGGACGGACTGCTGCCGGTGTCATGGAGGAGGATCTCCACGATGGGTAAAAAAGACCCAGTCCGCGAATTGAACGAGGCGCTCATTACCGGTGCGATTGACCGGCGCTCCTTCCTCAAGCGCGCAGCCGCGCTGGGAATGGTGGCGGTCGGCGCCGGAGCCGCTCTTGGTGGTGAGGTCGGCACCGTTGCCGCCACCAACGCCGCCTTCACCCCGGAGCTGATCGCGAAGCGCGCCGCCGCGCAGGTCGCGGAAGTCCCGCGTGAGGATACGCTGGTCGCGGTGCGCAGCCGTATCAAGGGCAAGTTCGAAGAATCTACGCTCTGGAACCCGTTCCTGCCGGCAGCCAACCACCAGCTTGGCTCTCACATGACGTCCGAACCGCTGGCCTTCTACAGCGCGTTCCTGGACAAGACCACGATGTGGCTCGCCGAGAGCTACGAGTATTCTGACGACTACAAGACGCTGACCATCAAGACGCGCCCGAACGTGACCTGGAGCGACGGCGAGCCATTCTCCGCGAATGACGTGGCCTACACCTTCAACCAGTTGGTGGAAGTCGGCGCGGCGGTCAAGTGGGGCGCGGACGTTCAGCAATTCCTGGACGCTGCTGAGGTGACGGACGAGAACACGGTCGTCTGCAACTTCAAGGTGGCGGCGCCGCGCTTCTTCGACTTCGTGACCTACAAGTTCGATATCGGCGTGTACATCATGCCGGAGCACATCTTCAAGGATCAGAACTTCGCGGAGTTCACCTTCTTCGATATCGAGAAGGGCTGGCCGGTCACCACGGGCCCGTGGCGGGTCGTCTACTCCGGCGAGGAGCAGAAGATTCTCGACCGCGCCGATGACTGGTGGGGTGTCGCAGCCGGCGTCGACAAGTTGCCGGAGGCGAAGCGCTTCGTCTACCTGCCGGACCCGGGCGAGCAAGGCCTGATCTCTGGCATCATCGCCAACAACTACGACATCGACACCGGCATTCAGCCGGCCGGCTTCGCGACAGTCTTCTCCGGTAACGACAAGGTCACCACCTGGACGGGGCAGGAGTCTCCGTTCGGCTACGTGGACTGGTGGCCGCACTCCTTCTACGTCAACAACGAAGTCAAGCCCTTCGACGATCCGAATGTCCGCTGGGCGCTCAGCTACTACCTCGATCGCCAGCAGATCATCGACATCGCCTGGATGGGCGCCAGCAAGCCCTCCACGCTCATGGTGCCGGACTACCCGCCGCTGACGCCATTCATCGAAGCCGTGGCCGACCTGATCGAGGAGTACCCGTACCTGGAGCACAACCCGACCAAGGGCGATGAACTCCTCACCGCCAAGGGGTGGACCAAGAACGGCGACGGCATGTGGACGGACGAAACCGGAGAGCCGATCTCGATCGAGATCATCAGTTTCTTCGACTTCACCTCCGTCGGCCCGGTCATCGTCGAGCAGTTGAAGCGGAATGGTATCGAGTCCACGTACTCCGAGCCGCCGAACTTCTTCGAGCGCTTTGCCGCGGGCGACTACGTCGGCGGCCTCTTTGGGCACGGTGGCAGCTACAGCTCCGATGTCTACTACTCCCTGCGGCTCTACCAGACCGCCTCGGAGAAGATCCCCGGTGGCCACCTCGTCAACTTCTCGCGCTGGAACAATGCCGAGTACGACAAGCTCGTGGACGAGCTGTACAGCATTAGCCCAACCGAGATGGACCAGGTCATGGAAATCTGGAAGAAGTGCATGGCACTCTGGCTGCCGGAGTACCCGGATATCCAGATCTCCCAGGGTATGCACCGCCTCCCGACCAACACGACCTACTGGTCCAACTGGGCCGATCAGGAGAACCCGTACGTCAACACGGCGCACTGGCACCTGACCTGGCCATTGGTCGTGCACGCCCTCACGAAGACCGGTTCCGCCTAGAACCTCCGTCTTCCCAGGCTGAACACCCTGTGCTCCCGGTTCGCCGGGAGCACAGGCGGTGCGGCGTCAGCGGTGCGCCCCCCTCGCCGTGCAGAGGAGTTCTCCGTGCAACTGTCATACGTGGCCAAGCGGATCGGGATGTTTTTCCTGGTTATCTGGCTGGCGGCAACGATCAATTTCTTTCTGCCCCGCCTTGGCGGCCAGGACCCGATTCGCCAGCAGATGATCGCGCAAGCCGCGCTCGGTGGCAGTGTCCAGACCGGCCTGGAAGATATGATCGAGATCTACAACGCCAAGTTCGGGCTCGATCAACCGCTCTGGAAGCAGTATCTGAACTATCTCAGCGATATGAGCCGTCTTGATTTCAACTACTCGATTTCCAGCTATCCCCAGCGGGTTATCGACATCATTGGCCGGGCGCTGCCCTGGACGCTGATTCTCCTGACCACCACCACACTGATCTCCTGGGTCCTGGGCACGCTGCTCGGCGCGTTCATGGGCTGGCCGCGCGCGCCCAAATGGCTCTCCGTGCTGGTGCCACCGCTGCTCTCCCTGAACGCCATCCCCTTCTTCTTATTGGGATTGATCCTTATTTATCTCTTCTCGTTCCGCTTCAGATTCTTTCCGCTCTTCGGCGGTTACACCGCGGGCACCTTTCCCTCTGCCTCCTGGTCCTTCTTCAAGGACGCGTTCTGGCACTCCGTTCTCCCAGGGCTCTCCATCATCCTGGTCTCCCTGGGCGGTTGGGCGCTTGGCATGCGCGCCATGATGGTTACCACTCGTGGGGAGGACTACGTGACCTACGCCGACGCCAAGGGCCTGAAGGGACGCACCATCTTCGCGGATTACGCCATCCGCAACGCGCTGCTGCCGCAGGCCACCGCGCTGGCCCTGGTGCTCGGCCAACTGGTGGCGGGCGCCGTGCTCGTGGAAGTGGTCTTTTCCTACCCCGGGATCGGCAACGTGCTCTTCCAGGGCATCCAGAGCGGTGACTTCTTCCTGGTGCAGGGGATCATCTTCATCCTGATCCTCTCCATTGGGCTCGCCACCCTGATCCTGGACCTCATCTATCCGCTGCTTGATCCACGCATCACCTACAAGAGGGGCTAGCCATGAACAGTGCAGCGCAGATGGTGACCACCATGGATTTGGCGCCCGCGCGCGGCTCGCGTGTCGAGGGCGCACGCTCGTTTGGCCGCTACATCCGGCGCAACCCGTCCCTGGGCGTCGGCATCTTCCTGCTGGTGGCGCTCTTGCTCTTTGTGGTAGTTGGCCACCTGACGGTCGATACCTCGCAGTACCGGCCGCTCTCGGTGCGGCCCCTGCAGCCACCTTCCTGGGAACTCCCGTTCGGCAGTGACAAGCAGGGGCGCAATCTCTACGCGGTCATGGTCCTGGGTACCCCGCTGACCCTGCGCATCGGGCTGCTGGCCGGCGTGATCGGCCTGACCATCGGCACGATCCTGGCCTTCATCGCCGGCTACTACGGCGGCTTTATTGACGCCGTCATCCGGTTGGTGGTGGATGTCGGCCTCACCATCCCCGGCCTGCTGGTGCTGATCATTATCGCCATGCGCGTGCGCGGTGGCCTGACGGTGGACCAGATGGCGCTGGTGGTGGGCCTGTTAGCCTGGCTCTATCCCACACGCACCATCCGCTCGCAGGTGCTGACCATGAAACAGCGCGGCTATGTGCAGATAGCCCGCCTCTCCGGCATGAGCAACCCGGAGGTGATCGTCAAGGAGCTGTTGCCCAACCTGCTGCCCTACCTGGGCGCATCATTGGTTGGCTCGGTCTCGGCCGCCATCCTGGCCTCGATCGGCCTGGAAGTCCTGGGCCTCGGCCCCTTCGAATCCCCAACGCTGGGCATGACGATCTACTGGGTCAACTACAACGCGGCCATCATCAACGGCTGGTACTGGTGGTGGGTGCCGCCGATCCTGGTTATCGCCATCCTCTTCATCGGCCTCTTTACCATCGCCGTCGGCATGGACGAAGTCGCCAACCCCCGCGTGCGGGACCGGGTATAACGGAGGGAAGACGCTCCTGCGGGAGCTTGGGGAAGACGCTTCGCTTAGGGAATAAGGGAATAAGGAAAAGTGGAACGACGTGCCGAAGAACTCCTTCGTCCCTTATTCCCTTACTCCCTGAGGCCCGCAGGCCGTCTCCCCCTAAGCTCCCGCAGGAGCGTCTCCCCCTCAAAAGGAGGTACAGCATGGTTGAGATGAAGCTGGAACTGGTCTACGTGCCGGTCACGGATGTGGACCGGGCGAAGGCGTTTTACGTCGAGAAGATCGGGTTCAACCCGGATCACGATCACCAGGTCAATCCTGAATTGCGCTTCGTGCAGCTCACGCCGCCGGGATCGGCGTGCTCCATCGCCATCGGCACCGGGCTGTCCGAGATGGAGCCGGGCTCCGTCAAAGGCTTGCAGATGGTGGTGAAGGATGCCCATGCGGCGCGGGAGGAACTCCTGCAGCGGGGCGCGCCCGTCAGTGACGTCGAGGTCCTCGCCTGGGGTTCCTTCGTGTACTTCGCCGATCCCGATGGCAACACCTGGGCGCTGCAGGAACTGCCACAGCGAGGCTAGAGCGGGTTGGCCACCCTCAGCACACTCCTTCGCCCACCCTCCTGTGTCATCCTGAGACCGCAGGCGAAGGATCTCGTCTCCCAGCCAGGACGGCACGAGGTGGGAGCCACGTACAGGTGTTGTCTCTCGACTGCGCCCGAGATGACACCTGGAGGGAGCGGTGGAGAGGAGAGTGGCTGGTAGGTGCGAGACGAAGTCCTGCGATGAGTTCAGGATGCCACCATGCGCATGGCGAACACCCGCGCCAGGTAAGAGGCGAACGCGCCCGTATCCTCCAGCGCGCCCCGGTACCCGAGGTAGCCGTCCGGCCGGACCAACGCCGCCAGGCCAGTGCCGGCCCCAAAGCGGTTCGCCACCGCACTCTGTGCGTCGAGCAGCGTGATTGCGTTGGCCATCTCGTCACTGGCGGCCGGCACGATCCGCACTCGCTGCATGGCGTCCCCGACCATGGCCTGGCTGATGGCGGCGAGATCGCGCAGGGCGCGATGCCGTTCCGGCGTGGCGTCCGCTCCCGCGAAGAGCAGCAGTGTCCAGCCATGTGCAATCAGGTCATATAGCGGCGCCGGGTCGCCAGCAATGGTCCGCAACTCTTGATCCGGCACGCGGTCACCAGCGAGCAGCCCGGACCGCCGGCGTCGCGCGGACCCGGCGTCTACCGCCAGGAACGAGCCCCGGTAGTTGACGTTCAGTTGCCCGACGATCGGCATGATGCGCTGCCGCACGCGCGGTTGCTCCGCGAGTAGTGGGATCAGGTGGCGGCGCACTTCCCGCATGAGATCGTTCTGCGAGAGCACCGCACGCGTGGCAAGATCGGTGTTCCGCAGCAGCTCGTGGGCAATGGGTGCGCGCTCCGTGTGGTAGGTATCGAGCAGCCCGGGCGCGGCCTGCCCTCGCGCCGCCAGCGCCAGCTTCCACCCCAGGTTACAGGCATCCTGGATACCCGTGTTCATGCCCTGCCCGCCCACGGGGCTGTGGACATGCGCCGCGTCTCCGACCAGGAAGACGGGGCCTTCGCGGTACCGCGTCGCCTGGCGACGGCTGATGCGAAACGCCGACGCCCAGGCGGGTGTGCCCTGCACGCGCAGGGGGACACCGGTGCGCGCCCGCAAGACCTGGATCGCGCGTTCCCCAATTTGCGCCTCGGTCGCACCGGCTGGCATCTCCGAGTCTTGCGCCAGCGGCATGATCAGCCGGTACCGGTTGGCGCCCGGCAGGGGCAGGACGGCGGCGAGTTGCTGACCACCGATCCAGACGTGCGCCGTGTCGTGCGAGAGATCCCAGTCGATATCGAGATCCGCCAGGATGAACTGCTCCGCGTACGCCGATCCCTCGAACGGGATGCCCGCCAGCCGCCGGACCAGGCTGTGGGCGCCGTCGGCGCCCACCAGGTAGCGCGCCCGCAGCTCACGCTCACCGCTCGCGGCGCGGATCGTGGCGCTCACACCGTCGTCCTCAATCCGGTAGGAGATCATCTCGGTCCCACGCTGGACCGCGCCACCCAGCGCTTCCAGCCGGGCTGTCAGAATGCGTTCGGTGTCCGTCTCATCGATCACGGTCAGGGTCACGCCGTCCGCGCCTGTCGCATCGAACGTAATGCAGGCCAGCGTGCGTTGCCCCTCCTCCAGGCAGAGCGCACGCGGCTGCACCGATGGCTGTAGTGCGCTACGGGGAATGCCCAGGAGCTGCAACATCTCCGCGGTTCGTGTTTGCAGCCCGATAGCGCGCGAGGTGGTGGGAGGGATCGCATCGCGCTCGATGAGCAGGAAGGGCACGTTTCGCCGCGCCAGCTCGATGCCCAGGGTCAGGCCTGCCGGTCCGGCGCCCACAATCAGCACGTCGTAGGTGGGGGTGGGGTTCGCAGCGCACACGGTTGATCTCCCTCGGTGACGTACCCTTGTCTTACGCACGAAGTCTGGAGGAGATGATAGATGCGCAGCCTGTTTACCCTGATGGTACGCACCAGCCTGGCGGTGATGTGTACGCTGCTGGTAGCACTGCCAGCGGCGGCAGACTGGACTCTGCCGCCAGCGAATGGCAAGTTCGATTACCAGATCGGCGGCGACTACACCTTGCCACAAGGCGTGAAAGTGGTCTCTCGCGATTGGTTCGCGGGCACGGCGCCGGCTGGCGCATACGGCATCTGCTACGTGAACGCCTTCCAGACGCAGGCAAATGACCCGGATGTGGACCGCCCGGATGAAAAAGACAACTGGCCCCAGGAGCTGGTACTGACCGAACTTGGTGATGACCCGAACTGGGACGGCGAATACCTGATCGACCTCTCCACGCCGCAGAAGCGCACGGATGCCGCTGCCCACGTGAAGCAGATGACGCAGGAGTGCGCGGACAAGGGCTTCGAGGCCGTTGAGTTCGACAACCTTGATTCCTGGACGCGCTTCCAGGACTCCCCGGTTGCCTCGCAGCCGCCCTTTGGCCGCACCGAGGCGGTGGCCTACGCCACGTTGCTGGTGGCGGACGCACACGTCGCTGGCCTGGCCGCCGCCCAGAAGAACACGGCCGAACTCTCCAAAGCGGAAGCCCGCACCCAGATCGGGTTCGATTTCGCCATCGCTGAGGAGTGCGGGCGCTGGAAGGAATGCGGCCGCTACCGGGCCAACTACGGCAACCTGGTCTACGTCATCGAGTACCGCAAGAAGGACTTCCGCAAGGACTGCAAAAAGAAGAAGCTGCGCAAGCATATCTCTATCGTGCTGCGCGACATCAACGTGACACAGCCGGGGTCGGGCACGTACAAGTACCGGGCGTGCTAGGCGCGAGGGGGTGTCGGCCTGCGGTCTCAGGGGGTGAAGGGGAGCAAGGGAATACGGGCGAGCGCTTCAGGGGGCGCGCCAGTTCGCGGTGTCGTCCACCCTCACGTGTCATCCTGAGTCCGCAGGCGAAGGATCTCGGCCCAGCCTCGACCCTGGAGACACCCTGCGGCCCAGCCTGTCCCCTCCCCCAGATAACACCCCTGGGTGGACGACACCTCCTGAAGGCAGCCTGTCGGTGGACCTGTTGTTCTCCTACAAAATCTCGCTCACGGCGCGTTCGGCGGCGCTGATGGCGCCGTCCATGCTGCCCCATTGCTCGATGGCCGTCTCGGTGCCCGCCCAGTGGATACGGTCAACAGGTGCGCGCAGGGCCGGGCCGTAGCCAGTCCATGTGCCCGGCCCGAAGGCGACACTTGCCCCACCGCGAATCCAGGGCATGCGTGCCCAGTCCTGCTCCAGGTAATCCGTGGGCGCCAGCGCCTGCGGACCGAAGCAGGCGGCGAACGCCTCCAGTACGGCAGCCTTGCGCTGCGCCTCCGGGCGCTGCCCCCAGAGGAGCGCTCCGCTCCCCTCGATCAACCCGTAGAGCACGCCGCGACTGCCGTCTGGCGGCGAATTGTCGAATGCGCCGCTGATGACGCTGCCGGGGTCGACGTTGTTGATGAACCCGTTGCGCCCGGCGTCACGCCAGAAAGGCGTGGGATACGACGCGAAGACCTTGATCCCCCAGCCCATCGGGGAGCGCTGGGTGAGATAGTCGCGCGTCGCGGGCAGCGGCGGATCGTACGTGATTCTCCCGGCCATGGTGGGTGGTATAGCGACGATGACTTGTTCGGCGGCTACGACGCCGCGATCACTTGTCAGCGAGACCTGGGTCCCGGTCTGGTCTATCCGACGCACTGCCGCGTTGCACAGCACCCGATCGCCAAGCTCAGCCGTGAGCCTCTCAATGATGAGCCCGCTGCCGCCGGCAACGCGGCTTTCGAGCACGCCGCCCTTCATGGTGAAGAGCCGTTCCGCGCCGCCGGTGCTGGCGACCAGGAAAAGGTAGTGCAGCAGCGAGAGATCCCGTGGCGCCGCGCACAGCGCGCCACCGACCATCACATCGAGCGTGGCGCGCGCGCCTGCGCATAGGATGTTGCTGTCGAGCCAGCCAGCCATCGTCTGCGAGTCCCAGGCCGCCGCCTCGGCCGCCGTCCAGGGCGCGGCGGGGGGCACATCGGCCGCCATCAGGTCAAACTGCACAACGGTCGCGGCAATCTCTGCGAGGTCAGGTAGCGGCAGCGGCAGTAGCGGAGTGTCGTAGGGCATGGCCTTGCCGTTATGCACGAAAGTGCCCTGGCCGGTGCTGAAGGTCTCAAACGTCGCCAGCCCGAGGTCTCGCAGGAGGGCATTGATGTGCGTCTGGAACTCGCTCACCCATTCGCCGCCGAGTTCGCAGACCGCGCCGCCGACCTGGCCGTTGGCGATCCGGCCGCCGGTGCGCTCGCTCGCCTCCAGCACGATGACCGTCTTGCCGGCCTGGAGCAGCCGGCGCGCCGCCATAAGCCCCGAAAGCCCGCCACCCACGACGGCAACATCGACCGCGACCTGTGCCCGCGCCATCGCCAAACTCCTGTGCTGGGGGCAGCCCCCGACGTGCTATACCTCGGGTGCGTCTGTTGTGATCAATGGCAGGACTGTACCAGCGGGATGGCCTGCGGGCCTCAGGGAAGACGCTGCGCGTAGGGAAGACGCGCTCACGCGCTTAGGGAGTAAGGGAGTCAGGAATCATGAGCCACCTGAATCTCGTTCTTCTCCTTACTCCCTTATTCCCTTACTCCCTAAGCGCAGCGTCTTCCCTAAGGCCCTCAGGCCGTCTTCCCTCTAGATGGGATGCAGCCCCGTGAACTCCAGCGCCGTGTCTTCCTCGTAGCCCATGCGGATGTTGAACGACTGCACGGCCTGGCCGGCCGCGCCCTTCATCAGGTTGTCCAGCGCCGCCATGACCACGATG
>JALYWD010000204.1 GCA_030852885.1 Chloroflexota bacterium
GCCCGGCTACGGGTAGGTGACCGGTGAGCACACCCCGTTCACCTGTCATTCTGAGCCCGCAGGCGAAGAATCTCGTTCTTTGCCCGTGGCAGACAATCCGAAACCTGCCCGTGGCCGCAATACTGAGGAGAGTTGCCCGCGTGGTTGTCAGATCGTGAACTGATCCCTCACGACGAGATTCTTCACCTGCGGGCTCAGAATGACAAGCAAATGAGCCGCTCTCCTCGCAACACCTCGCAGGCGCAGTGTTGAGAGACACGAGTTCTGACGTGCCGCTGGAGCACCTGTCCGTGCGGGTACGCCGATTGAGTAATCAGACGGCGACCGCCGTCAGTGTTGCCCGCGCGGAGCGCGCGGCCAATTGCTCCTGGTAGTAGTCCAGGTAGGTCATGATGCGCAGGCCGTGATCCTGCGCGTAGCGGATGATGGCCTCGGTGGCGCGCATTTCGGGATCGGCGCGGATGCTGGACCAGTCGTGCTGGCAGAGGGAGAAGACCTCGTCGTGCGCGGCGGCGCGATCCAGGTAGGGCGTCACGGAATCGACATATCCCTGCAGGTCGTCCCAGCCGATGACCTCGTCCCGGTAGACACAGTCGTGCCAGCCGTGGATGGGGATTTCCAGCACGTCGCCGAAGCCGTGGCAGTCGTACCAGTAGGGTTGCAGATCCATGGAGACCGGGTGCCAGTCCTGGGCATTGCGGCCATCGCAGCGCGTGAAGCGAATGCCGCACTCGTAGAGGGTTTCCAGGATCTCTGGCCGGTCCCGTAGGCCCCGGTAGTAGTTGAAGGGGCCGGTGATCCCGGTCACCTCCTTGCCGAGGACGTTGCGGATGAGGTCCGAGGTGCGCAACACCTCGGTGCGAATTTCCGGAAGCGGCATGCCGCGCACGACCCGCACCGACTTGCCGTCATCGATGTGTACGGTCTTGAGCAGGCGATGGGACCAGGTGTGCTGCTGGATATCGAAGAGCGGGTCGGCGGCGACGCGTCGAAACTCGGGAACCCAGCGCTCCAGGGTCATGCCGACGAGGAACATGGTGGCTGGAGCGTTCAACGCATTGTGCAGGTGCTGGGCGCGTTGCAGGAAGGGGACCGTGACATCGCCTTCCGCCAGCCACTCGACGTCGTACCCGATGAGCAAAGTCCCGGCCATTGCGCCATTTCCTCATGCTGAACGCACCACGAACAACACGCGGAATCGTACGCAATGGCGGGGCAGTTTGCGCGTGAGCCTGGAGCAGATGTGAAGCGTAGGGACGTCATGTGGAATGGCTGCACATGTCCGTCATGAAAACTCGTGATATATTGCATACTGGAAACAAGGAGACTGGCTTGTCCGTAATTCCCTTCACCCCGGTTCCCCGTCAGACCTTGCGCGAGCAGGTCTACGCGACGTTGCTGGATGCGATTGTCAGCGGCGCGTTGCCGCCCGATTCACGGCTGCGGGATGGCGACCTGGCGGCGGAATTACATGTCAGCCGCACGCCCGTGCGGGAAGCGTTGCAGCGGCTGGAAGACGAAGGGCTGGTGCAGACGGCGCCCGGGTCGCAGACACGGGTGACACCGCTGCGGGAGAGTGACGCCCGCGAGGCCGTGCCGGTTGTGGCGGCGCTGCACGCGCTGGCGGCGCGGCACGCCGTGCTAGCGCTCACCGCGGATGACTTCGCCTGCCTGCACGAGGCGAACAGCGCGTTCGCGATGGCGTTGGACCAGGGAGATGCGCCCGGTGCGCTGGAGGCGGACGACGTTTTCCACGCGGTGTTTGTCGCGCGGTCAGGCAACGGTGAGCTGCGACGGTCGCTGCGGCGACTGCTGCCCCGGGTGCGCCGCCTGGAACTGGCGCGGTTCCGGGCGTTGGCCGGGCGTGATTCCGTGGCTCAACACGACGCGATCATCACGGCCGCAGTGAGTGGTGAGCCGCGCCGGACAGGTGAGCTGGTGGAGGAAAACTGGCTGACGCTGGGCCGTCGGCTTGCCGAGACGTTCCCTGACGCTATTGCCGCGACTGATCAATCAACCGAGCAGGAGACGACGTAATGACCGATGTCCTCAACGCGACCGAAGTCCACGATGCGCGTGTCCTTCAGTGGGCGAGGGACGTGCTCGACCGCGCGGGTGATCCGGCCGCGATGCAGCGGGAAGTCGTTGCCGCGGTGCAACGCAATGCGCGGTGGCGTGGCGAGGAGTGCCTGAACCTGTTGGCCCCGGAGGCCCCGATGAGCCCGGTAGTGCGCGAGTTGCTCTCCGCCGAGGTCGGGCAGCGCGCGGCGGAGGGGCATATTGGCCCCGCCAACCGCTGGTTTGCCGGGACGCAGTACATCGATGAGATCGAGGCGCTCTGCGTGGAACTCCTGAAGCGTGTGTTCCGCGCGCGCTATGCCGACCACCGGCTGGTGGCCAGCATGATCGGGAACATGACCGTCTACACCGCGCTGACGCAGCCGGGCGATGTCATCATGAGTGTCACGCAGCCCTTCGGCGGGCACTCCAGCAACCGGCAGGATGGCCCGGCTGGCGTGCGCGGCCTGCGCATCTCCGATGTCCCGATGGATCCGGTCGAGTTTACGGTCGATCTGGATGCCTTCGCGTCGGTTGCGCGGGACCTGCGGCCCAGGCTGGTGTCACTGGGGGCGTCGATGACCCTCTTCCCGTTCCCGGTGCGCGAGATGACGGCAATCGTCAGCGAGTGGGGTGGCCACATCTTCTTCGATGGCGCGCACCAGCTCGGGCTGATCGGTGGCGGGCAGTTCCAGGACCCGCTGGCGGAGGGCGCCGCCGTGCTGACCGGCTCCGCGGGCAAGACCTTTTCCGGGCCGCAGAGCGGGGTCATCGCCTGGAACGACCCGGAACTGACCGTGCCGATCACGGACGCCATCTTCCCGACACTGGCGGCTACGCACCAGGTGAACCGCGTGGCGGCACTGGCGGCGGCAGCCGCCGAGATGCTGGCGTTTGGTGCGGAGTACATGGCCCAGATCGTGGCGAACGCGCAGGCCCTGGCGCGGGCGCTGGAGGCCCAGGGTGTGCCCATGCTGGCGGCGCACAAAGGCTACACCCGCACCCACCAGGTGATTGCCGATGCGCGGGCGCTCGGCGGTGGCGAGGCGGCTGGATTCCGGCTCGCGGAGGCAAACATCATCGTCAACAAGAACCTCACCCCCACGGATCGTCCTGAAGATTGGGACCGCCCGAGCGGGCTGCGCATCGGTACGACGGAGGTGACACGCTGGGGTATGAAAGAACCGGAGATGGCACTCATCGCCGAGCTGATTTCCGAGGTCCTTTTTGGCCGCCGCAGCGCGGATCATGTGCGCGAGGATGTCGTCTCGCTGCGTCGCAGCTTTCCGCAATTGCAGTACTGCTTCGCGTAGGTCGCGTTGCCTACCGGCCGCGTCAGGGCGTTCCCGGCCGCTTTCCCGGCCAGAGTGGAGGGCCGGTTTCCGTCGTTCCGCATGCAGCGCGCCTACACTGAGGCACGATCGTTGCAGGGAGACACCAGAAGCCGCTGTGAGGCGCTGTACCGTGCGACGGCGCCGTGAACAAGGAGGACGACTGGATGAAGGTTTGGCGCACACTCGCGATCGTGCCGTTGGCCACGTTGGTGCTGGCCGGGCCGGCTGCCGCGTATCAGGATGACAACGACGGGACCAACCCGCGCGTGGTCTCCCCAGAGGAGTGCGTGGCTGAGCCGCGCGCAGCCGATCAAATTGCCGGGTTGTTGGGGCTGGCTGGCGAGGGCATCGTGCCGCCGGCGTTGCCGACGATCACGGCCCCGCTGGGCCAGAACCTGGATTCTGAGCAGGCAGTCCCGGTCCAGGAGGCCGCGCGCGAGATCCTGGCCTGCTTCAATGCCGGCGACATTGCGCGGGCTGCGGCCCTGATGACCGACAACGGCGTCATCCGCACCTACTGGCAGTTGACCGAAACGCCGGAGCTACGAAGTACTGCCCAGGAACGCATCGGGACGGTGACGCCCCGGCCAGAGCCGGCGCAAATTCGCCTGGTGACGGTGACCGATATTTCGCTCCTGCCGGACGGTCGTGCGATTGCCTTCGTCGTCATCAACGACCCGGCCGCGCCGCAGCCGGGGCCAGAGACGCTCCTGTTCTACTTCAAGAACCAGGACGGCGCGTGGCTGCTGGATGACTGGGTGGACTTCTCCATCGCGGCTGTGCCAGTCAGCACACCATCACCGTAATCCCATCTGCAGCCTGAGCCGCGCCGGCGCGCCAACGGGAGCGCTGGCGCGGTCGCGTCTAGCGTGCCGCCAGGAGAGCAACTGCCGCCAGCCCGGAGGCAACGGTGCGGACACTGTTCCAGGTCACCCACTCCCGGAAAAAGATGGGCCAGTAGCTTGCGGCCTGCGTGCTCTGGGGATCAAGGACGTCAAGCGCGTTGTTGCGCGGCACGTTGCACACCATGGTGACGCCCACCACCCCAAGCAGGTAGAGGAAGGCCGCGAGCAGCCGCGGCGCCGCGCCGGGCGTTCCCCAGCCTCGCACCGCCTCCGCTGCGATCATCAGGCACACCACCGCAGTTCCAAAGAGCGCGATCATCAACGGCGGCTTCACTGCCGTCACGTTGACGGCTTGCATGGCGGCCACTCCCTGCGGAACGGGCAGGCGCGCCAGGGCCGGCATGACGAAACCGGAGAAGGCGAAGAACACGCCCGCGACCGTGCCACAGCCGACGATGCCTGCTGCCAACAAGAGATTGCTGCTCATCGGGTCACCGTGGCCAGGGCGTTCCAGACTCCGCTGTCAGCCGTGCGCCGGGCGTAGTCCGCGAAATCCCGAGGGGACCGGTTCAGGGCCGCCTGGACGCCGTGGGTAAGGGTCGCATTGCGTCCATCCATGACGGTCGTGAACAGATAATCGATAAGCCAGATGATGTCTGGCGGCAGTTGGGCTTCTTCCAGCGCCGCGCGGTACTCCAGGGCGGGAATCGACTGGAAGGTGATGTCACGCCCCGTGGCGGCGGCGATCTCCCGCACCGCTTCGGCAAAGGTGATCAGGCGCGGCCCGGAGAGTTCATACAGGCGGCCCGTGTGCCCATCTTCGGTCAGGGCGGCCACGGCGACATCGGCGATGTCCTCCGCGTCGACGAACGGCTCCGGCACGTCGCCGACCGGCAAGACAACCTCACCCTGCAGCACGCTATCGAGCCAGAAGTTCTCGCTGAAGTTCTGGGCGAACCAGGCACAGCGCAGAACGGTCCAGGGGATGCCCGACGTCTGCACCACCACCTCCGCGGCCTCAGCTTCCTCCTCGCCCCGGCCAGAAAGAAGTACGACGTGCTGCACGCCCGCTTCAGCCGCAAGCTTGACGAAGGCACGCACCGTGTCCACCGATCCGGGAATGGCGATGTCCGGAGCGTAGGTGAGGTAGACCGCGCGAACGCCCTGCAGCGCAGGCGCCCAGGTGCGCGGGTTCTGCCAATCGAAGGGCGGGTTAGCCCGCCGCGATCCCTGCCTGACCGGGATTCCTCGTTCCGTGAGTCGCGCGGCGACGCGGCTGCCTGTCTTGCCGGAACTGCCCACGACGAGGATCGGCTGTGCGTCTGAAACCTTTGTCACGGTTTGTCCTCCTGATTGCCGGCCCGGCCAATGCAACGAGCCTGACGCCATTCTGTGGCCAAGTGGCCGGATCATCTATGTGTGTATGACCGAAAAAGATGATTCATCGTCCAGATCGGCTGGAGTTCTGAGGATCGCGACGTATGATGGGCGCATGGCAACGTTGACAGAGTTGATCGATCCACTTGGAGAGGCGCTGCATCACCTGCGGATGCGCGGCGTCTTTTACAGCCGCTGCGAATTCACCGCACCGTGGGGCATCGAGCTGCCGGCAATCTCGGACTCGCTGATGTTCCACGTCGTGATTAATGGGTCCTGCTGGCTGGAGGTCGGCGAGGTGGAGCGGTTGCGCCTGCAGCCGGGTGATCTGGCGCTGGTGCCGCACGGCGCAGGTCATGTGCTGCGGAGTGAACCGGAAGCGCGCACGCCGGGGCTGTTCGATCTGCCGCGCGATACGATGAGTGAGCGCTATGAGGTGATCCGGGTTGATGGGGGTGGCGAGCCGGCGCGGCTCCTGTGCGGCACCATCTACTTCGATCACCCGGCCGCGCGACAGCTCTGCGCGCTACTGCCTCCGGTGGTCCTGGTGCAAGGGTGGCGCTCGGCGGAGTCGGAATGGATCGCCAGCACGCTACGCCTGATGGCGAGTGAGGCGCAGTCACCCCGCCCAGGTGGAGAGGAAGTGATTACACGGCTGGCCGATATCCTCGTGATCCAGGCGATCCGCGTCTGGCTGGAGCAGGAATCACCGGCGGCGTCCGGCTGGCTCTCGGCGCTCCACGATCCCCAGGTCGGGCGCGCGCTGGCGATAATTCACCGTGACCCGGCGCGGGAGTGGCGAGTCGAGACCCTGGCGGCGGCGGTCTCCATGTCCCGCTCCGCGTTTGCTGAGCGCTTTTCGCGCCTGGTGGGCGAGGCCCCGATGCAGTACGTCACGCGCTGGCGCATGTATCTGGCCCTGGACGCGCTGCGCGAGGAGCGTGCCACCGTGGCGGAAATCGCGCTGCGCCTGGGCTACGGATCTGAAGCGGCGTTCAGCCGCGCGTTCAAACGCTTTGCGGGGGTGCCGCCTGGGGCCGCGCGGCGTGGCGGGGGTGCAGTGTTGCCGGGAACTGCGCGTTAGGAGGGTATTCAGGGGGTGACGTGCTGGGTGCGGGGCGCGGGCACGACGAGATCCTTCACCTGCGGGCTCAGGATGACAGGTGAGGGTGGACGACATTCCATTGCTGGCTGACGCGGGACAATGTCCTTCGACAAGCTCAGGACACACCTGAAGGGAGGATGCCACCTCGCGTCAGGATTGCCCTTGAGATAGCGAGCCCGGGATGCTTTCTGAGGAGAGGGTCAGGACGAGACAACCGTTCCTGGTCACGCTCTAGAAACGCAGGGGAATCTCGGCGAAGCCGCGAAGGAACGTGTCGCGGTAGCGGAGATCCTCCTCCGGGATGTCCAGGTGGAGATCCGGGTAGCGCCGGAGCAGGACTTCCAGGGCGACCTCGCCCTCCAGGCGGGCCAGCGGCGCGCCGAGGCAAACGTGAATCCCCTTGCCGAACGCGATGTGCCGGTTGGCGTCCTTGCGCGCGATGTCGAACACATCCGGATCGGTGAACTTTGCCGGGTCACGATCAGCGGAGGCCAGGCTGACGGTCACGCGTTCCCGCTGCGCTATCGCGACGCCGTCGTTCTCCAGATCGCGCAGCGCGATGCGCGGGAAGATCATCTCTGCGGCTCCCCAGTAGCGCAGGGTTTCCTCGATTGCATTGCGGGTGAGGCCGGGGTCTGCGCGTAGCGTCGCCATCTGGTCCGGGTGCGTCAGCAGAGCCACAACCGCGCTGCCAATGAGATTGACCGTGGTGATGTGTCCAGCCACGAAGAGCACGAAGACCATGGAGAGGAGCTCGTCAGCATCGAGGCGATCCCCTTCCTCTTCCGCGCTGACGAGGAAGGAGGTGAGGTCGTCGCCGGGGTTCTGGCGCTTCTCATCCATCAATGCGCGCAGGTAGTCCGCGAACGCATCAATGCTCTCGCGCTGCGCCGGGGTCATCTGCTCGCCGCGCCGTTCCAGCAGCACCGCTGCCCAGCGCTGAATCCGCGGCATATCCTCCCGGGGGATGCCCAGCATATCGCTGATCACCATGACCGGGAGCGGGTAGGCAAAGGCGGGCACCAGGTCCATGCGGCGGTTGGGCGCGGTCTCACCGCGCTCTGCGGCCGCAGCCTCCGCCGCGTCCAGGAGATCTTCGGCCAGCACGGTCATGCGCGGTCGCAACGCTTCGATGGCGCGCCCGCTGAACCAGGGTTGCACGAGGCGGCGCAGGCGGGTGTGATCGGGAGGATCCAGCGTCAGGAGGGAGCGCGAAAGGGGCAGGAATTCCTGGCTGGGGGGAATGGCGGCCCGCTGCTCGGGGGTGAGCGCGCTGAGTGGGTTGACCGAGAACGCTTCATCATTCAGCAGCATCGCGACGGCGTCATCGTAGCGGGTGATGAGCCAGATGTCGGGGACGAACGACGTGTGGGCCGACTGGCGCCGCTCCGAGGCGCTTTCAGGCTCCGGCCGCTGGAACTGCTCGAACCGTGCGTGGGCGACGGGGCACTGCGCGCGCAGGGTGGCGTAATCGTCGTGCGCGCCGTTGAAGAAGCCATGATTGAGCACGATTGAGAGCGGGTTCTCCACGCTGCCGAGTGGCTCGTCAGTTACCGTTGCGGCGGGCGGGCCAGGTCGGGATTCAGGCATGTGTGACTCCTGGGGATCGTGCTTGCGCGAACCTCTGGAAAGCCGCTGTGGCTGGAAGTATGGCAGGCGGACGCACCATGGCCGCGCCAAGCGCGGCCATGGTGGGCGTTGATGTGGCGATTGGGTCAGCGGTTGGGGTCGGCCAGGTGCTTGGCGGCCGCAGCCGCGATGCCGGCGATCGCCACCTTGGCGAGCGGGTTGTCCAGGATGTTCTCAAGGCCACTCTTCGCGTTGTCGCCGGTCTTGTTGTCGCCGCCGCCGAGACCGAACAGCCCAGCGAGACCGCCAGCGCTCTCGTGCTGCTGGTGGGCCTGCTGCGCAGTCTGCGCGAGGACGGCCGGCGAGTCGTCATCGTCGCGGTCATCCTGGTTCTGCATGCGGGCACGGCGGCGCATTTCGCGCTTGAGTTCGCGGCGCTCCTCCGGTGACATCTTGCTGAAGGCTTCTTCTGCCGCCCGCTGATACTGGTCCGGCGAGAGGCGAGATGTCGTCGCCCGGTAGTTCTGCAACACCTCGTTGGGATCGAGATCGCGCGGGTTGCGCTGCGCCCGGTCCGCAAAGTCTCGCGCTCGTTGGCGTTGCGTATCTACGTCATCGGTGTCATTGGAGCCGAAGAGTCCGCTCAAGAGTTGATCGACCATTGCCTCGATGCTCCCTTCTGCTGTTCACGGACTGCCGTCCTAGACAGATCCGGTGAAGGCACGAGAGTTATGGTGCACAGGTTGTGCCAACTGGGAAAGCTCTCGCGGCACCTGGCCGGTCTGATGAGTTACGCCAGCAATGCGTCCAGGTCAATGACAACGCCTGGCAAGGAGGCGACGGGAATCAGGCCACCGCCGTAGCGCGCTTCGGCGTAGCTGCCGTCCGGCTGGCGGCGCCAGACCGTGAGTGTGCGCTTGTAGGGGTGGATGTACCAGATCTCCGCGTCGCCACGTTCCCGGTAGGACGTGAGTTTACGCTCGAAATCATAGCTTCCTGTTGTGCGCGACCACACCTCAACGACGAGCGGCAGTGGTGAGGCGTGGGCCGCGAGATGGCGTGGATCATCGCGGAACTCGATGACCGAAGCGGCCGGTACGACCACTACATCCGGGATGAAGTAGGTGCTCCCGGAGAGGCGCGTTTTCGCACCATTGACGCTCAGCCGCCAATGTTTGCGGTCGAGTTGGCTCTGCAGGAGATGGCTGAGATAGGCCGCAATGTCCTCGTGGGTGCTGCTCATGCCAGGCTTTTCTCTTGGTTCCCCATCCCACAATTCCCACCGTGGTTCAGCAAGAGCCAGTTCCTGGTACTCCTGCTCGCTGATGCGATGGATGACAGCCATGATGCTTCTCCTGGGTGCCTCGTGGTCAGGACAGCAGTTCATCAAGGTCGATGACGACGCCAGGGAGTGCCTCCGCTGGCACGACACCTCCCGCGTACACGGCCTCGTGGTAGCTGCCATCTGGCTGCTTGCGCCAGGCCGTCAGGGTGCGTTCATAGGGGTGGATGTACCAGATTTCCTGATCACCCCGTTCCTTGTAGGCATTTAGCTTGCGGGCTTGATCGTAGCCGTCTGTGCTGGGCGACCAGACTTCCACCACCAGCAGCAGCGGTTCGGACCACGCTGCAAGGGCACGGGGATCGTCGCGGTATGGGGTGACAAGTTCGGCCTGAACTACCATCACATCGGGAATGAAGTACGTACTTCCGGAAATGCGGGCTTTGCCGCCGTTGACGCTGATCCAGAATAGACCCCGGTCGAGTTGCGTAGCGAGCGAATGGCCAAGGTAGAAGGCCACACCCTCGTGCTTCATGCTCATCGTGGGTTTTTCTCGCGGTTCACCATCCCAGAGTTCAAGGCGTGGCTCCTCCAGGGCGAGGTCCCGGTACTCCTGTTCGGTGATGCGGTTGATGACAGCCATGAGACACACTCCGGTTGTTCCGCGGGATTGGCGTCATGATAGGCGAGACCTTGACGGGACTCGTGCGTCGTTCTCTCCGTGGACACGAAAAGAGCCGACACAGGTCCGTGTCGGCTCTTCATGCTCAGATCGTGTGATACGAGAAGCGACGGCTAGCGGTACTCCCCGGCCCGGAGGCGGTCGATGGCCTCGTGGGCGGCGTTGTGGCCGGGCGCGCCCATCACGCAGCCGCCAGGCCAGGCGCCGGAGCCGCACAGGTAGAGGCCGGAGATGGGCCCCTGATACGACTTCGAGCCGGGGACGGGGCGCATGTCAAAGGCCTGCTCTGGCACCAGCTCACCCTGGAAGATGTGGCCGCCGGTGAGCCCGAAGCGCTCCTCGACGTCCGGCGGCGCCAGCACCTGCATGGTGATCTCGGCGTCGGCCATGTTCGGGGCGTAGTGGGCGAAGCGGGAGAGCGCGTGCTGTGCGATTTCCTGCCGCCGCTCGTCCCAGGTCCCTTCCGCCAGGTCGTACGGGAAGTACTGCGTGAAAATGGAGAACGTTTCCCCGCCTTCCGGCGCCAGCGAGCGGTCTACCGCCGACTGCGCGTGGATGGAGAAGAAGGGCCAGTCGGCCGGGCGACCCTGCCGCGCATCTTCGTAGGCGCGCTGCAGGTAGTCGATGCTGGGGCCGATGTGCACCCCGCCGAGCTGACCCAGGGAGAAGTCGCGATTGCGCAGTGCGCTGTACTCCGGCAGGCGGTCGGTCGCCAGGTTGATCTTCATGACCGGTGAAGTGATCTGGATGTTCTCGATGTCGCGCACATACTCGTCGGGCAGGTGCTTCTTGCCGACGAGCTTGAGGTAGGTGCGCACCGGGTCCGCGTTGGAGAGGACCAGGCGGGAGTGGAACTCTTCGCCGTCCTTCGTCACCACGCCGGTGGCGCGCCCACCCTCGACGCAGATGTGATCGACATCCGTGCCGGTGCGGATATCGACGCCCTCTTGCAGCGCCACGCGCTTCAGCGCCTGCGTGAAGCTGCCCATGGCGCCCCGCAGGTAGGCCCAGGCGCCGCGCTTGCCAGTGGCCATGCCCATCGCGTGGTAGAGCTTGACGTACCCGGTGCCAGCGTCGCGCGGGCCGCGGAAGGTGCCGATGAGACCGAGGGCGCAGGCGGCGGCCTGCATGATGTCTGACTCGAAGAAGTACTCGGCGGAGTCCGCCGCGGCGCCGAGCACCATGAACTTCAGGACGTGGTCATCGCCCGGCTGGTTGAAGTGCGAGACGAACTCGGCGAAGGATGGCGGGTTGCGCAGGATGAACTGGTCCATGATCTCGCAGGCGCGCTCGATCATGGCGTCGTAGACGGGGTAGGCCTTGGCGTCGCGCTCCGAGAAACGGGCGATCTCGCGCACGGTGTCGTCCATCTCTTCCCAGAAGACGACGCCATCCTCGCCATCCATGAACGGGGCGAAGGAGCGCGGGTTGCGTTTGATCATCTCCACGCCGTTGTTCAGCAGGTCGAGCTCCTGCAACACCTTCTGCGGCGCGAGGGAGAGGACGTACGAGCCGGTAGAGGCGATGTGCCCCGGCGCGCCCTCGATCTCTTCGGAGAATGCGGCGCCGCCAACATCCTTGTAGCGCTCCAGGACGCAGACGGAGTAGCCCGCGCGGGCGAGATAGCAGGCTGCCACCAACCCGTTGTGGCCGCCGCCGACAATGACGACATCGTAGGTATTGCTGGGCACCTGATACACCGGTCGCAATCCTCCCAATCCGCGCAGCGAAGCATGTTCTGGACGATGGAACGCTACGCGGGCAGGGCAGGGGGCGTCAATCTCTGCGGATATACGAAGATCTCGCAAATATATTCACCCTCACGCGGACATTGGCCACCGAGCCTGCACACGTCAGGAGGCGCCCTTCCACAAACACGCGGAGGGCAGAGCTGGCCCGGGCAGCCGCAGCACTGCATCAAGGTTTCCGGTACGAAAGACCCAATGGCATGTGCGGCTGTACTGGGTGCAGTAATTCATCGTTTGCCGGGGCTAACGGCCACGCGGCGAATCGATTGAATGAGGAATTCGCCAGGGATTCGGCAACGCCGTCAGGCTTCCCTGGCCCTGGCGCCCTAATGCGTACCCGGTCAGGTCTCGGCTTTGTCGTTCCGGAAATAAACGCATATGTGACGTGGAGTTGAATTCATCATTTTTTAAGTGCCGGAAATGCGTGCCAATACTGCACCTCGCGATTATCATTGTGATATTGATTTTTCATCTGTCTCTGGCTGTCCAGCCGGGTGATTGCCGACTTCACGCCAGAGGTCCTGTACGAACTAGGCTCAACCGGAGTGCAGGCACCTTCGCTTGACCAAACCGGTACTTGACGCTACTTCGACTGGGTGAGAACAGGCGCAATGCCGTTCATCGAAGAATCACACTTATGTGAATAAAACCGTTTCGTCGATTGGACGTATTCATGATCAGGTCCCGCGTCGCGATCAATTCCAGGGAAGAGGAATGGCTGTCAGATTCAATGCCGATGCAGACACGGGAAATCTGTGGACACGCCGCAGGTTCTTAGTGGGTGGGCTGCTGATTTCAGGCGCAGCGACGGTCGTCAGTTCCTGGCTCAGTGATAGTGTTGACGCAAAGAAGAAGAAGCGCCGGAAGAAGAGGAAGAAGAAAAAGGGGTCAGCCACCGAGAGCAATCCGCCTGCTCACTGGGAGATGGATGGTGAAGAGCAGGAGTTCCTGAGGCTCATCAATGACTATCGTGCTGAAAAGGGCAAGAAAGCGCTGACCTTGAAGTCGCAACTCACCGTGGCGGCAGCGGCTCATTCCCTGGACATGGGGCTACACAACTACTTTAGCCATACCGGCAAGAGTAAGCGGACAAAGGATCCTGGGAAAAGAGCATCCGCTGCTGGCTACCGGTGGAGGGTCATTGGCGAGAACATCGCGGCCGGCACCGCCCAGGACACGGCAGCCGAAGCGTTTGCCATGTGGCAAAGCAGCGGCGAGCACAATCACAACATGCTCGATGGGGGCTTCCGCGACATCGGGATTGGCCGCGAGCAAGTGCCGGGATCTAAGTGGGGTTGGTACTGGACGACGGTGTTCGGAACATCCGCTTGACCTGGACGCGCTAAACTGCCGCCATGATGACCAGTTCACCACTTGGCCCAGTCGTTGCCCTGTACCGCTACCCCGTGAAGTCCCTGCGTGGGGAACGGCTCGATGCGCTCCGCGTCGAACCGCGCGGTGTAGTGGGGGACCGTCTCTTCGCGCTCCGCAATCCCGAAGGCAAGCTCGGCAGTGGCAAATCCACACGACGTTTCCGGCGCATGGATGGCTTGCTGGACCTGGAGGCTGCCTACGCCGGCGAAACGCCGGTCATTGCCTTCCCGGACGGTCAGGCCATTCCGGGAGATGACCCGGCCATCCACGACCGCCTCTCGGCTCACGTTCGGCAGGCGGTGACCCTGGTACGGGAAGACGAGGTGTCGCACTTTGACGACAGCCCGCTGCACCTGATCAGCACCGCCGGACTTCGCTCCCTCGGCCT
>JALYWD010000229.1 GCA_030852885.1 Chloroflexota bacterium
CCGACGTCATGCGCACCCAGGCCAGTTCGTCTTCGGGATCGATGCCGATGGCGATCAGGCCGCTGGACCGCACCGAGCGGAACTGCGATAGCTCCGTCCGCTTCACGCGGCCCAGGCGCGTGGTGAAGAACAGGTACTGCGCTGAGTCGTAGTCCTTCACCTTCATCAAGGTCGTCACAGTCTCGTCCGGCTGCATATTGACCAGGTTGATGATCGGCATGCCCTTGGCGGTGCGGCCGGAGTCCGGCAACTCGTGAACCTTGAGCTGGTAGACCTTGCCCCGGTTCGTGAAGACCAGCAGCCAATCGTGACTATTGGCAGCGAGGATGTGCTGGACCGCGTCCTCATCACGCATCTTGACGCCCGTCACGCCCCGGCCACCACGGCGCTGGGTGCGGAACACCTCGTCGCTGCTGCGCTTGACGTAGCCGCGGTTGGTCAACGTGACAAGGACATCGACTTCCGGGATGAGATCCTCCTCGGAGATGGCTCCAGAGATGTCCTGGATCCGCGTGCGGCGCTCGTCACCGTACTTCTCCTTGAGCATCTGCAGGTCCTGGCGGACGACCCCCAGGATCAGGCGTGCGTCGCCCAGCAGCGTTTCCAGGCGCAGGATCTCGGTCAGGACCTCTTTCAGCTCATCCTCGATCTTCTTGCGCTCCAGACCAGCCAGACGCGCCAGGCGCATATCGAGGATGGCGGTGGCCTGGACCTCCGTCAGGGTGAACTTCTTCATCAGGTTCGTGCGCGCCGACTCAGTGGTGCGCGAAGCCCTGATTGTCGAGATCACCTCATCGATGTTGTCGAGGGCGATTTTGAGGCCCTCGAGAACGTGGGCCCGCCGGCGAGCGCGCTCGAGCTCGAACTCAGTGCGCCGGGTGATCACTTCCTGGCGATGGCTGACGTACTCCTGCAGGGCGCGTTTCAGGGTGAGGGTGCGCGGCTGCGTACCACGCTCCACGAGCGCCAGCATGTTCACGCCGAAACTGGATTGCAGTTGCGTGTGCTTGAACAGGTTGTTCAGCACCTTGGTCGGTTGCGCGTCCCGCTTGAGCTCGATGATGGCGCGCATTCCGTTGCGATCCGACTCATCGCGCAGGTCGCTGATCCCCTCAAGCTTGCCTTCCCGCACCTGGTCCGCAATTCGCTCCAGCAGGACGGCCTTGTTGACCTGGTAGGGGAGTTCCGAGATGACAATCTGGTAGCGGCCGCCGCGGGCCGCTTCTTCTACGAACGCCTTCGCGCGGATGACGATGCGGCCGCGCCCGGTGGCGTACGCGGCCTTGATTCCCTCGCGTCCCAGGATGGTGCCACCAGTCGGGAAATCGGGACCTGTGACCGCCGTCATTAGGTCCTCGATTGTCGCTTCCGGGTTGTCGATGAGAATCGTGGCAGCGTCGCAGATCTCGTTCAGATTGTGCGGCGGGATGTTGGTCGCCATGCCGACAGCGATGCCGGAGCTGCCGTTGAGCAGCAGGTTCGGAAGGCGGCCAGGCATGACCTTGGGCTCTTCGGTCGAGGCGTCGTAGTTCGGCATGAAATCGACGGTGTTCTTGTCGAGATCAGCCAGGATTTCGTCGGAGATCGCGGTCAGACGCGCTTCGGTGTAGCGCATGGAGGCCGCGCCATCACCGTCCACGGAGCCAAAGTTGCCCTGGCCATCGACGAGGGGGTAACGCATGTTGAAGTCTTGCGCCAGGCGCACCAGGGTGTCGTAGACCGACGCATCGCCGTGCGGGTGGTAATTCTTGAGAACTTCGCCGACCACACCGGCACTCTTACGGTAGCGGGTGTTGGAGCGCATGCCCATCTGGGCCATCGCATACAGCACGCGGCGGTGGACGGGCTTGAGGCCGTCTCGCGCATCGGGAAGCGCGCGCTGCACAATCACGCTCATGGCGTAGTCGAGATACGACTGGCGCATTTCGGTATCGAGACTTGCCAGACGAACGTTTCCAATTTCCACGAGCGAATTCCCCTGTCTCAATGCTGCTATGCAAGCAAATAATCTGACATAAGTTTACCACGATTCGTCACTTCCATCAGGAAGAAAATGGCGTCCGTACGCGGAAATCCGGCCGTTCGTGGGGACAAAAAAGCGGCCGGGGAGGGCTTCCCCCCGGCCGTTGTCACAATGTCTCTGTCGCCTCGTGCGAATGCCCCTTGGCCGGCTCACGTTCGCCGAAAGGCTGTCGTCTCAATCGCTTGCCAGGCTACGTCTCCTGGTAACGATTGTAGCAAGAACTACGCAGCCAGCATCCTACCGCCGCGAAAGTTGGCATTCTTGGCACAGTTGGCACTCTTTGTTTCCCAGGCGCACGTCTGCGGGGAAACCTGCCAATTTGGGGATGTGGCCGCCTGCGAGGCAGTGCGTATCAGACGTTTACGTCCCGCGATTCAGGGGCGCTTCTTCTCGCCCAGGATCTTGTTCGCCTTGCGTTTGGGCGCATCAACCTGATGCGAGCCGCCTTCACTCGCCACGGCGATATCTGATCCACCCAGGCTCGTTGCCATCCCCGCGTCGGTTGGCTCCCACGTCGGTGATGGAATCGAAGCTTCAGGCGTGACAACCGGGGTTGCTGGCGCTGCGAGCGCCGGCTCGGATGCTGCCAGCGCCGGATCGGTTCCACCCAATGCCGGGTCAGTTCCGACGAGCGCGGGATCAACCTGCCCTGGCGCCGGGTCTGTCACAGGTTGTGATGGATCGACCTGAGCTTCGGCGTCCCGTGACGGCCATGGAGCAATCGCCCCGGCCGCCAGCGCCGCGCCAACGACGACGCCGGCCCCAGCCACCAGAAGTGTTCGCCGTGAAAAGTGAGGGCGGATCATCTACTCGGAGGCCGCGAGTGAATCATCGCCGCCGGTGGAGGCGCCGATGGAGGACCCACCGCCAGAGAGCACGCCGATGTCCGTGCTGTTGCCGACATCGCCGCCGTTGATCGTGACGCCTGGGGCCAGGATGGTCGATGTGCCGCCCTGGACACCGGTGATACCACCACCGATGGTGACAACTGAGCCCAGGCTGTCCTGGGCCATGGCGGCTCCCGCGCCAGCCACGGCAAGCATGCCACCGGCGACCAACGCCACGGCAGCGCGCCGCGCAATCTGCAACGTCATGGAATTACCCCTTCCCTGTACGAGTGCGCCTGAGCGCATTGTCGCGGTCACCATATCCCTGTACCAACCCTCAGTCGTCCTGAAAAGCGAACGGACCAGAGCTACGTCTGCAGGCGGTGACCGCAATTCGGACAGAACTTCGAGCCCGCCGGAATTGTCGCGTGACAGTTCGGGCACTCGATAGTCCCTCCACTCTCAATACGCG
>JALYWD010000231.1 GCA_030852885.1 Chloroflexota bacterium
CCCACCGGCTGCCTGCCCGATCTGCGACGACGAACGCCAGTACATCGGCCCCGATGGCCAGGTCTGGACGACGCTCGACGCCCTGCGCCTGGACCACCGCAACATGGTCGTGCCGGTTGAGCCCGGCCTCACCGGCATCCAGACCGAGCCGAAGGTGGCCATCGGGCAGCAGGCGCACCTGATCCAGACCCCGGCCGGTAACGTGCTCTGGAACTGCGTAAGCCTCGTCGATGACGCCACGGTCGCGGCGGTCGAGGAGTTGGGCGGGCTGGCGGCCATCGCCGTCTCTCACCCCCACTTCTTCACCGGCGTCGCCGCCTGGAGCGACGCCTTTGGCGGCGTCCCGGTGTTCCTCCATGCCGCCGACCGCGCCTGGGTCACGCACCCCGACCCCGCCATCCGTTTCTGGGACGAGGACACGCTCGACCCGCTGCCGGGAAGTGGCCTCACCCTCATCCGCTGCGGCGGCCACTTCCCGGGGAGCTGCGTGCTGCACTGGCCCGCCGGCGCGGAGGGGCGCGGCGTGCTGCTGACCGGCGACACGATCATGGTCGTCCCGGACCGGCGCTGGGTCAGCTTCATGTACTCCTACCCGAACCTGATTCCGCTCGGCGCGGCCGCCATCCGCCGCATCGTCGCCGCGGTCGATCCCTACCCCTTCGACCGCCTCTACAGCGCCTGGCCCGGCAGCGTGGTCGCCGCCGATGCGCAGGCGGCGGTCCACCGCTCGGCTGATCGGTACGTGGGCTGGATTGGCAGTTGAGGATGCCGCTGTCAAGCGTCCCACCGGGTCGTGGCGCAGACATGACCTGAGAGGTGCGAGCCGGCAGCGAGTTCAGCCGTTTTTGCGCGATGTTCTTCCCGGCGCAGAATGGCGGCGGCAGGTCAGGCAGCCCAGCGCCCGGCGAGGTCCTGCCCGGCTTGCCCTGGGGCCGGGTGCTGGTCCTGATTGCCCTGCATGTGGCGGCTGCCATCGTCTGCATCGTGCGCCTGACCACGCTCACACGGGAACCGGCCCCGGAGCAGATGTCCCGCCAGCAGTAGGCCAGACCCTCACTCCGCCGCATACACGAACCCCTCGCCCTGGGCATGTACCCAGGGCGAGGGGTTCAGGCTGAGGGTCATTCCGCGCCGGGGATGCCCACTAGCTGTGGTGGCCCCGCGCAGGGTGGTGAGGCCCATGCCGGTTCCCAGCAGGGCCGCGATGCCCATTGCGGCCTGCCGCCGTGTCAGTACGCGCGTTGGTTCTTCCATAGAACACCTGCCTTACGCAACGATGGCTGCGAGCCGGGTTGGCGACGTGTGGTCAACCTCTCCCGCAGTGTGCGCTCGCTGAGTGTGGCGCGTAACCGCCAGGAGTCCGCTCGCTGTCCATGCTTCGGTCCCGGCCCGGTTCGGACCAAAGTCGGATCGACAGGGCAACGGCCACGAACGCATGATTGACGCAAGGTGCGATGGCAGGAGGCAGCAACGCCCGTGCCACACCGTGGCGTGCATCGTGCGCTGATGCCGGACATCCGTGACATACGCGCCGCGATCTCACCGCATCGATCATGCTCAACCCTGAAGGACCGCCACTCATGCCGAGAGAAAACGCCCACCACACCCGGCGCGCTGCCCTGCAGACCGGCGCTGCCACTGCCGGCGGCCTGCTCATCGCGGCCGCCACCCAGTTTGTCCCACTGCCGCCAGTGCTCGCGCAGGACAGCGGCGACGATGACCACGAGGATCACGATGACGATTCCGGGCACGGGCGAGGCCGGGGCCGCGGGCGCGGCGGCGACGGCGATGACCAGCGCCAGGACGACGACGAACGCGAGCAGGACGCGGCGCTGACCGGGCAGGTTCCCCCTGGCGCGATCGAGATTCGCATCGTCAGCGATGACGCCGGCGGGTTTGTGCCGGGTGAGCTGACGGTCGATCTCGGGCAAACGGTTGCATTCGTCAATGCTCATAGCGATGAGCACACCGCCACCGGCTCCGGCTTCGATACCGGCATCATCCCCGAGGGCGGCGTCACCACCGTGGTGCTGGAGCAGCCGGGTACGTTCCGCTACGCCTGCCAGATCCACCCCGAGATGACCGGGCAGATCGCGGTGCGTGACGCCAATGGCGTCGTGCCGCCACCCGCCACCCCGGCAGCGTCCCCGGTGGCCGGAGCCGCCTCAGTCC
>JALYWD010000240.1 GCA_030852885.1 Chloroflexota bacterium
CACCATGGCCAGCCAGGAGACCTTCTCCTGGCTGGCCGCCCTCACATGCGGGAGAACTCCGGCCGCAATCGCGGCCCGGCCGCACCCGCCACTACCCCGTCCGATACACTACCCGCCAGTGTGAGAACGGCGTGAACATGAGGGGAGCGGCGTGAACTACGACTACGTCATCGTTGGGGCGGGCTCATCCGGGGCGACGCTGGCCAGCCGGCTGACGGAGGACCCGGAGACGACCGTCCTGCTGCTGGAGGCGGGCCCGAACTACACCACCGCCGAAGCTCCGGCAGAGATGCGCTCCCCCAACCCGTTCGGCATCATCCTCGACCCCGAAGCCTCGCGCTACCGCTTCGACGGCCTGCTGGCGAAGCGTTCCGCGACCCAGGCACCGCGCATGTACTGGCGCGGCAAGGGCGTGGGCGGCAGTTCCAGCATCAACGGCCAGATCGCCATCCGCCCCATTCCCGAGGATTTCGCGTGGTGGGCGGAGGAAGGCGCGGAGGGCTGGGGCTGGGACGATGTCCTCCCCTACTTCAACAAGCTGGAGACCGACCTGGATTACCCGGACAAGCCGTACCACGGGGACAGCGGCCCAGTGCCGGTCTACCGCGCACCCATCGCGCAGCAGGGCAACGTGGACCGCGCCCTGCGCTCGGCCGCGCTCGAGCTCGGCTACCCGGAGGACCCCGACCACAACGCGCCCGAGGGGAGCGGCGTGGCGACCTACGCCATCAACAGCCGGGACGGCAAGCGCATCTCGATCAACGATGCCTACCTGGAGCCGGCGCGCTCTCGCCCCAACCTGACCATCGTTGGCAACGTGGTGGTGGACAAGGTCCTTTTCGACGGCAACACGGCCACCGGCGTGCGTGCCATCACCATTGACGGCGTCAAGGAGTACACGGGCCAGACGATTGTGCTGGCGGCCGGGTCCATCCACTCCCCCGCCATCCTGGTGCGCTCGGGTGTTGGCCCGGCGGCAGACCTGGAGCGCCTGGACATCGCGCCGGTAGCGGCTCTCCCGGTGGGCGAGAACCTGGTTGAGCACTCCGCCGTCTGGATTGGGCTCGATCTCACCCCGGAGGCCAGCGCCACCTCGCTCGATCAGCGCCACACCAACTGCTGCGTGCGCTACTCCTCCGACCTGGAGGGGGCAGGCCGCAACGACATGATCATGATCTCCATGAACGTGGCCGGCCTGGGCGAAGAGGGACTCAAACACGGCCTGGTCAGTGTCTGCGCCTTCCAGACATGGTCGCGTGGCCGCCTGACCGTGACAAGCACGGACCCGCTGGCCGATCCCGATGTGGATCTGGCAATGCTCTCCGACGAGCGCGACCTGGTGCGGATGCGCGATGGCATGCGCCGCCTGCAGCGGGTCATCGACCACCCGGCGATGCAGAACATCATCCAGGGCACCTACTCCTGGACCTCCGGCGCGCCGCTCAGCGCCAACGCATCTGACGAGGAACTGGACGCCTGGATCCTCGCCAACTGCCAGGACTGCCAACACCCCATCGGCACCTGCCGCATGGGCGCACCCGATGACCCGCGCTCGGTCGTGGACCCCGCCTGCCGTGTGCTCGGCGTGGAGAACCTGCGCGTGATCGACGGCTCGATCATGCCGGAGAACCCGCGCGCCAACACGCACCTCACCTGCGTCATGATCGGGGAGCTGATGGCGGACCGGCTGCGCGCCGATGGGGAGACGCCTGCGGCTTAGGGGGAGACGGCCTACGGACCTCAGGGGGTGCCACGCTACGAGCTCAGGGGGAGAAGGGCCAAGATTTGACCGCGTCACTCCAGAGTTGTGAGCAAGGAGAAATCCGTGGCCGGAAAGTATGAGCCTCTGGCTGAGCATCTTGAATCGCAAGTCGCCAATGAGATCACCATGAGCTTCGCCGATGTGGAAGCGCTAGTCGGCAAACTCCCGCAATCTGCTCACGAACATAGAGCATGGTGGGCCAATTCCACGTCTCAGGTGGAAGCAAAGGACGGTTGGTTATCAGTTGCCTGGGAGGTTGGAGACGTCGATCAAGCAAAAGGTGTCGTGACGTTCCGGCGGCGGTGAACCGCTGAATACAAGCGCTCACCGCATCCAGACCGCAGGTCGGGGCACTCTTACCCCTCCCGACCTACCGCCTCGGGCTGGCGGCCAGCTCCCAAGCACGGAGTCCATAACGATGAGCCAAGAGCCAGACTCCACCCGCAGCTGTGGCAATCCCTTTGCCGATGTCGGCATGGCCGATGCCGAGCTTCAACTCGCGAA
>JALYWD010000108.1 GCA_030852885.1 Chloroflexota bacterium
GATCGACACCGAGACGATGCATCTGCATCACGACAAGCATCACCAGGCCTACGTCAACAACCTGAACGCCGCCGTTGAGGGCACGCCGATCGCGGACATGTCCATCGACGAGCTCGTGCGTAACGTCAACCAGGCGCCGGCTGAGAAGAAGGCCGCTATCCGCAACAATGGTGGTGGGCACTACAACCACTCCATGTTCTGGGAGATCATGACCCCGGGCGGCCCGGCCGCACCGAGCGGAGACCTGGCTGCCGCGATCGAGGCCTTTGGCGGCGTGGACGCACTCAAGGACGCCGTGAACAAGGCTGGCGCGGGCCGTTTCGGCTCCGGCTGGACCTGGGTGATCGTGGGCGCGGATGGCAAGCTGGCCGTTGTGTCCACGCCAAACCAGGACAACCCGTTGATGACCGGCATCGCCGAGAGCACGGGCTACCCGATCCTCGGGAACGATGTCTGGGAGCACGCCTACTACCTCAAGTACCAGAACCGCCGCCCGGACTACTTGGCCGCGTGGTGGAACGTCGTGAACTGGGACAAGGTGGCCGAGCGCTTCGCGAACGCGCGGGCTGCCCAGGGCTAGGTTCTCGTACTGCAACGCAACGTGCGAAGATCGCGGGGGTGGCCATTTTGGTCGCCCCCGTTTTCATGTCCTTGTCTGTAAGGGATTGCGATGAGCGACGCGGCATTTGACCTGGTCATCAAGGGCGGGACGATCGTCAGTGAAGATGGCGAGGTCGTCGCCGACATCGGCATTCGTGGCGAGCAGATCGCGGCCATCGGCGCCAACCTGGCCGGGCGCGAAGTGATCGACGCCACGGGCCACTATGTGCTGCCGGGTGGCGTCGATCCGCACGTCCACTTCTCGGCGTACGACGCACCCCCTGAGCCCGCGTGGGTCGATGACTTCGGCAGCGGGAGTCGGGCCGCGGCGGCTGGTGGCATCACCACCGTCGGGCACATGAGCTACCCGTGGTACGAGCAGACCCTCGGTGAAACGATCGCACGCGACCAGGCGCTGGCCGAGCGCGACGGCATCATCGACTTCGCGTTCCACCCCGTCCTGACCAACCCGGAAACGCAGCCGATCAGCGAAATCCCGGAACTGGCCGCGCGGGGACACACCACGCTCAAGTACTTCATGTCGCTCGGCAAATACATGAGCGATCCAGCACCCTACGTCCACGCCATGCGCCTCGCCCGCGCCGCCGACGTGCCGGTACTGATTCACTGCGAGGACGCGGCGCTCTTGCAGGATGCCATGCTCGCCCTGGTTGAGGAGGGAACTCTCTCCCCGGAGTACTACCCGCGCTCACGGCCTCAAACCTCCGAGGCGGCAGCCACAGCGCGTGCTGTTGCCTTCGCGGAGCAGACGGGTGCTTCAGCCTACATCGTGCATCTCTCCTGCATCCCGGCGCTGAACGAGGTCCGGCGCGGCCGTGAGCGGGGCGTCGATGTCTGGATCGAAACGCGGCCGATTTACCTCTTCCTGACGGAGGAGCGCTTTGCCGAGCCCGATGGGGGCAAGTACTTCGGGCAGCCACCCCTGCGCACGCAAGCGGACCAGGAGGCGCTGTGGGAGGCACTGGCGAACGGCGAAATCAACACCGTCGCCACGGACCACGCGCCCTGGATGTACGCCGACAAGGTCGGGGATCACCTCGATATTCGCACCATCCCACCAGGCGTGGCTGACCTCGATGTGATGCTGCCAATGTTGTGGTCCCATGGAGTCAACTCCGGCCGCATCACGCGGCAGCGCTTCGTCCAGGTCACGTCCAGCAACGCCGCGCGGCTGCTGGGACTCTACCCCCGGAAGGGCTTCATCGCGGCCGGCTCGGACGCGGATATCGTCATCTGGGCTCCGCAATTGTCGAAGGAGATTCGCGTCGCGGACTTCCAGTCGCAGAGTGATTACACGCCGTACGAGGGATGGGGCAACACCGGATGGCCGGTCATTACGATCTCCCGGGGCGAGGTCATTGTGCGAGACGGGAAAGTGCTGGCGGAACCGGGCCGCGCACGCGTGCCACAGCGCAACCGCGTGCCGTCCCTGAGGGACGCCTGACACTGCGAGCTGCCAGGGGCATCGCGGGCATCGGTCCCAATCGGCTGTCAGCGAGCCATTGGCATGGGCTATGCAAAAGGAGAATTGCGTGCGCAACTTTACCGTATGCGCTATGCTCTTCAAAGCATCGGGACCGCGCCAATAGTTTGGGCAGGTCACGGTGGTAGACCCTGTCCTGCTGGAGCGAATCACATGTCTCAATCGCTATCTCCCGGCGGTAAGCTCGGCCAGAAGCTGGCTGATGTCCTGGACCGCGTCGTGAGTGGGCTCTTGCAGCCCTTCCGGCCCGTTCCGGTACCGGTTCCTGTCCCGGTTCGTCGCCGGGGCACCGTAAGCGGTACCTACCGCCTGCGCTGAGGAAATCCACCACGCAAAAACACCCGCGCGAGCGCGGGTTGTACCGTGTAGAATCGCCGTGCCACGCACGCCTTGACCGCGTGACGTGGCACTGTTGTATTCGGCCGATGCGGCCGCAAAGTGAGCAGGCGCTTGACACCCAGGCGGGTGTCGTTGCGTCTGATACGTCGCCCCTGGAAAACGTTGCTGGGGAGAGCGCCGCGAGCGCGAGGTGAACATGGAAGGCCAATCGGGAGGCACGCTGACCGTTGGCGTGCCGAAGGAGACGGCTCCTGGGGAGCGTCGAGTTGCTCTGATACCGGACACGGTCAAACGCCTGACCGGTGCTGGTGTCACAGTCATTGTGCAGCGCCACGCCGGCGTCGCCTCTGGCCACAACGACGACGCGTATATCGCCGCCGGGGCCGGCATCGTCGATGATGCGCAACAGGCGTTCGCTGCCGATGTCGTCATCAAGGTCCAGAAGCCGACGCCAGAGGAGACAGCGATGCTGCGCTCCGGCGCGACGCTGATTGCCCTGCTCCAGCCGATGACGAACATCGATCTGGTGAGCGATCTTGCCGCGCGGAACGTCACCTCATTCAGCATGGACGCCATCCCTCGCACCACGCGCGCGCAATCCATGGATGTGCTCTCGTCTCAGGCGACCGTGGCTGGCTACAAGGCCGTGCTCATGGCGGCTGATACGTTGCCCAGGTTCTTTCCCATGCTCACCACTGCCGCCGGCTCGATCATCCCGGCGAAGGTGCTGGTGGTCGGCGCGGGCGTCGCGGGCCTGCAGGCCATCGCTACGGCCCGGCGTCTCGGCGCTGTGGTCGAGGCCTACGACACGCGCCCGGTCGTGAAGGAGCAGGTGGAAAGCCTCGGCGCGAAGTTCGTCGATATCCCGGTTGATACCAGTGACGCCCAGACCTCCGGCGGCTACGCCAAGGAGGTCTCCGCCGAAACGCTGCGCAAACAGCAGGAAGTCCTGGCTGATCACGCGGCGAAATCGGACGTAGTCATCACCACGGCCGCCGTGCCGGGCCGGGCAGCCCCACGCCTGATCTCGAAGGAAACCGTGGAGCGCATGCGGCCTGGGTCCGTCATCGTGGACCTGGCGGCGGAAACCGGCGGCAACGTCGAGGTCACGAAGGCGGGTGAGACGGTGCATCATCACGGGGTGGCCGTGATGGGGCAACTCAACCTGCCCAGCACGATGCCGGTCCACGCCAGCCAGATGTACGCCAAGAACATCCAGAACCTGCTCGATCTGCTGATCAAGCAGGGAGCTTTTGCTCCGGATTACAACGATGAGATCGTCAAGGGCACGGTGATCACCCGCAACGGCGAGGTGGTGCACGAGATGACGAAGCAGCGCGTGGCTGCCGCTGGCACGGCACCGCCGCCTCCTCCGGCTCCTGAAAAGCCATCCGCCGAGGCTGCTTCGGCCCCACCGACTTCAACGGACGGCGGAGACGTGGCAGGGCGCCCGCCGTCGTCCAGCTAAAGGGCACTGCCAAGATCGTTGACGAGCTCCGACTCGACGCAACGTGACCTGATTTGCCTGGGAAAGGAAGGGGAAAACCGGAATGCCAGTCCTGCTTCCAGGGGTGCTTCTGCAAGAAACGGCAGCAGCGGCCCTGAGCGAAAACGCGACCGTGATTCTGCTCTCAATTTATGTTCTTCTGCTGGCGATCTTCCTCGGGTTCGAGCTGATCGGCAAGGTGCCAGCAACGCTCCACACGCCGCTCATGTCCGGCACCAACGCGATTCACGGCATCGTGGTGCTCGGCGCGATGATCATCATGGGAAGCATCCACGGCTCCTCCACGCTTGATAACGTGTTGAAGGTGCTCGCTTTTGTCGCCGTTGTGCTTGGCTCCGCCAACGTCTTCGGCGGCTTCGTGGTAACGGACCGCATGCTGGAGATGTTCAAGCGCAAGCCTGCTGCCAGGTCGGGGGGCAAGTAATGAACTCCGACAATATCGTGGTCGTGATCAACATCGCGTACCTCATTTCCGCAGTCTGCTTCATCATCGGCCTCAAGCTACTCGGCTCCCCGGGGTCAGCGCGGCGCGGCAACCAGATCGCTGCCGTCGGCATGGCGGTGGCCGTGGTGGCCACCTTCTTCATGCCCGGGATGACGAATCAACTGCTGATTCTCGTCGCCCTCGTCATCGGGGCAGCCGTCGCGGTCTTCCCGGCGCGGACCGTCAAGATGACCGCGATGCCGCAGATGGTCGCGATCTTCAACGGCATGGGCGGCGCCACGGCGGCCCTGATCTCCCTGGTTGAGTTTCAGCACAAGGAGGATATTGGGCGTGGCGAAATCATCTCGATCGTGCTCGGCCTGATCATCGGCTGTATCTCCTTTACCGGCAGCATGGTGGCCTTCGCCAAGTTGCAGGGCCTGATCTCCGGGAAGCGCATTTCCTACCCGAATCAGCAGGTGATCAACGGCGTGATCGGTATTGCGGTGGTCGCTATCGGCGTGATCATCGCCCTGCTGCTCCAGACCAGCCTCACCCACTCCCTGATCGTCATCCTCTTCCTGGCGGCGCTGGTGCTGGGCGTCATGACCGTGCTGCCCATCGGCGGCGCGGATATGCCTGTCGTGATCGCCGTCCTCAACTCCATGACCGGCGTTGCGGCGGCATTGACCGGCTTCGTCCTGAACAACCAGGCGCTCATCATTGCCGGTATCCTGGTTGGCGCATCTGGCGCATTCCTCACCCTGCTCATGGCGCGGGCCATGAATCGCTCCGTCAGCAACGTGCTCTTCGGGGCATGGGGCGCGGTGACCGCCTCTGGTGGCGGTGGCGGCGCTGGCAACGAGCCAGAGCAGCCCATGCAGGAGACCACTGCTGAGGAAGCGGCCATTCCGCTCGCCTACGCAGAGAAGGTCGTTATCGTGCCCGGCTATGGCCTGGCCGTGGCGCAGGCGCAGCACGCCGCACGTGAACTGGCTGAAGCGCTGCAGGAACGCGGGGTCGATGTGCGCTACGCCATTCACCCCGTGGCCGGTCGCATGCCGGGCCACATGAACGTGCTCCTGGCGGAAGCCAACGTGCCCTATGACGATCTGTACGAGATGGAGCAGATCAACGACGACTTTGCGAACACGGATGTGGCCATCGTGGTCGGCGCGAACGACGTCACGAACCCGGCGGCGCGCGACGACCCGAACAGCCCGATTTACGGCATGCCCATCCTGAACGTGGACCAGGCCAAGTCCATCTACGTTCTCAAGCGTGGACGCGGCGCAGGCTTCGCCGGGATCGAGAACATGCTGTTCTACAATCCCAAGACATCGATGCTCCTCGGCGACGCCAAGGACTCGCTGTCGAAACTGACAAGGGCAGTCAAGGAAGCCTGAGGAAGTGACAGGCGGGGCTGGGAGTCTTCCCAGCCCCGCCTGCGTGTGAGTTTGAGGTGACCATGTCCACAGAGCAGAACAAGGCCACGATTCGCGCCTTCTTCGACGAAGTCTGGAACCAGGGTGATGAGTCAGCCATCGCCCGGTACATCGCGGAGAACGCCGCCGGCAACGATGAAGACTTCGGCATGGGGCGAGAGGGCTTCACCCAGCAGTGGCGGCAGTGGCAGGCGGCGTTCTCTGATCTCCACTTCCA
>JALYWD010000274.1 GCA_030852885.1 Chloroflexota bacterium
TGACGGCCATGGAGAGCCTGCGTTCCCGCGACGTGGTGGGCGGCGTAGCGCCGAACCGGACCGCGGAGCAACTGGCAGGCGTGCGCGATTGGCTCAGTTCTGCTCGTGCCGAGGTGAACGCCCGCGCTGACGGACGGGAAGCCATGATGGCCGCGCCCGCCTCGTAGATGACCATGACACTCTGGCAAACCGAAGCAGCGACAAGCGATTGGCAGACAGACCTCGACGTTCGTGTGGCACGCACGCGTACGCCCGCTGATCACGATGCCGCGCTGGAGATCCGGCGCCGGGTCTTCGCTGACGAACAGCGCGTCGCGGACTTGCGTGTTTCTGATCCCGACGACACGCGCAGCATCATCGCCCTCGCCCGCGTGATGACGGACGAGGGTCTGATCCCGGCCAGTACCGGCCGCCTCACGCTCTCGCCGCTCACCGGTGGCCCCGCGCTCGTCGCCTGGGTTGCCACGCTGCCGGAGTGGCGCGGCCATGGCGTTGGGCACGAGGTGATGGAGTTCCTGCTCCACGAGGCCGAGAAGGCCGGGACGCAGCAGGTCGTCCTCGCCGCGCAGGCGCACGCCGAATCGTTCTACCGCCGCCTGGGCTTCACCCCTTCCGGCCCGCTCTACGACGTGCGCGGCATCCCGCACGTGCGCATGACCTGGCAGAAGCGGCGCTAGCTCCAGTTGGATGGCTCCGTCCCGAACATGCGGTCCCCGGCGTCCCCCAGGCCGGGGCGGATATAGGCGTTCTCGTCCAGTTGCCGGTCGAGGAGCGCCACGTGAACCGGGACGTCGGGATGGTCCTGCAAGAGCCGCTGCACACCTTCCGGCGCGGAGATGAGCCCGACGAAGATGACCTGCGGCGCGCCCCATCCCTTCAAGGTCGAGATGGCCGCAGTTGCGGAGCCGCCCGTCGCCAGCATCGGGTCGAGCACAATGACCAGATCGTCCGGGCAGACATCTGGCAGCCGGTTGTAGTAGCTCTCCGGCTTGTGCGTCACTTCGTCTCGACGCAGCCCCAGGTGCCAGACATCGGCCCCTGGCAGGATCACGAGCGCCGCATCGGTCATGCCGAGTCCGGCGCGGAGAATGGGCACCAGCCCAACGCGGCTCGAGACCTCCAGCCCCACCGTCTCCTCCAGCGGCGTCTCGAACGTGACCTCGCGCGTTGGCAGGTCGCGGGTCGCTTCGTAGACCAGCAGCGCGGTCAGTTCCCTGGTCAGTTCGCGGAACAGCTTGGGCTCTGTGTGCTTGTCCGCCAGGAGGCGAATCTTGTGGCGAACCAGCGGGTGCTCACTGACCTGCAGGTTCGGGAACGCATGGTGAGTCGCCAACTGTGGTGCCTCCTCGACTGGTCAGTTCACAATCCGGGCTGGGCCGCAGCGTTGCGGAACACACGCCATTCTGCCATGGGGCCGGGCACAACTCGACACAGCCCGCGCTGTGTGCGGAAATAGCGCCAACAGGGTTGATGACGCGATCTCGTACAGGAGAAGCAACGATGCCTTCCGTCAAGCGCTTGCAGCACACCAGCGTCCCGATGCCGCCCGGCGGCGACGACCAGGCCCGGGCGTTCTACAGCGATGCCCTGGGAATGCCAGAAATCCCGAAGCCGACTGGACTCAAGCACCTGACCGTGGTCTGGTTCGCGGCGAACGACGCCGGAGATGAAGTCCATGTCTTCCAGGAGAAGAACATGGGGCCTAACTCGGCACAACAACACCTGTGCCTGGAGGTGGATGACCTGGAGGGATTCCGCAACCGGCTCAGCGAGCGTGGCTACGAGATGCGCGAGCCCGAGGTCATCGGCAACCGGCCGCGCCTCTTCGTACGCGATCCTTTCGGCAATCTCGTCGAACTGGTCCAGATTCTCGGTCAATACACGTAGGGCTCGCCGAGACCCGCAGGAGGAGATTCATGGCAGTCGTCGAAAAGATCACGTACACCTCGACCCCTGAGCAGGTCGCGGCGATGCACGGCGCCTTTGACGAGGCGCTGGTGCGCGTCAAGGCCAACCTCGGGCAAACGCACCCCATCCTCATCAACGGCACGGAGCGAACTGGCGCAGATACGTTCGAGGTGCGCTCCCCCATTGACCGCAATATCGTCATCGGCCAGTTCGTGGCCGGGTCAGAGGACGACGTCAACGACGCCGTCGCGGCGGCAAAGGCGGCTTACCCCCTCTGGTCGAAGATGCCGTGGCAGGAGCGCGTCGCGATCATCCGCCGCGCCGCCGCGCTGATCCGCGAGCGCAAGTTCGATCTCGCCGCCATCCTGATCATGGAGGCTGGCAAGAACCGCGTCGAAGCGATCGGTGAGGTCGAAGAAGCCGCCGACATGCTGGACGAGTACACCAGCCAGATGGAGCAGCACGAGGGCTTCGTGCGCCGCCTGGGCACGATTGACCCTGGCGAGCGCAACCGCTCGGTCCTCAAACCGTTCGGCGTCTGGGCCGTGCTGGCGCCCTTCAATTTCCCGCACGCGCTCAGCATCGGCATGTCCTCCGGCGCATTGCTGGCGGGCAACACGGTTGTCTTCAAGCCCGCGTCGGCCACGCCGCTTTCCGGCTACGAGATTGCCCGCATTTACACGGACGCCGGAATGCCCGCCGGCGTCTTCAATTTTGTGAGCGGTTCCGGGGAAGCTGTCGGCAGCCCGCTGACGCATCACCCGGATGTCGACGGCGTCATCTTCACGGGCTCCAGGGCTGTCGGCTGGGACCTCTACAAGGAATTCTCGACCGACTTCCCGAAGCCGTGCATTACGGAACTCGGCGGCAAGAACCCAACCATCGTCACCGCGAAGG
>JALYWD010000619.1 GCA_030852885.1 Chloroflexota bacterium
TCATTTGCGTCACGCGGCCTGCTTGTGCAGATTACCGACCCTTCCGGCCGGGTCGTCCGTGGCTCGGAGTACGCGCCCGAGACTCCGCTGGTCCCAGAGGATCCTGCGCCAACCGGGGACCCACGCATCGTGACAACGAGCTGGAACGGTGACCAGATGCGGGCAGTCCACTATCCCGTCACCGTCACGGACCGCTCAGGAGCCCGCTGGTACATCGGTGCGGTGATCGTTGGTGAGCGGTTGAACACCATGCAGGAGACGCTGGGCTCCCTGCGCCAGGTCCTGTTGGTGGCTTCGGGTTTGGGCCTTTTACTGGCGCTGGCTGGCGGCTGGGTCATGGCGGGCCGCGCGCTACGTCCCGTCGATCAGGTCACTGCCGCGGCGGCGCGCATCGCGGCCGGTGATGGAACCGCCGCGTCGCTGGCCGCGCGCTTGCCCGTCCCGCCGGCTGACGACGAACTCGCGCGCCTCTCCTCGACGTTCAACGCCATGCTGGACCGCCTCCAGGCCTCCTTTCGCGCCCAGGAGCGCTTCGTGGCCGACGCATCGCACGAGTTGCGGACGCCCTTGACGGCAATTCGCGGCAATGTCGATGTCCTCAGCCGGCAAACACGGCATGGCGCTCGCGTCCTCATGTCTGGCGATCTCACGTCAGCGCTGGACGATATCCGCATTGAAAGCGACCGCATGCGGAGGCTCCTGGACGATCTGCTGCTGTTGGCCCGGAGTGACGCCGGCGACGTCGCCCGGCCGTTTCCGATCACGCAGACATCCGGCATCCGCCTCGATGCCATTGCGAGCGACGCCGTACGGAGCGCCAGTTCCCTGACCCAGGGTCAGATCGTGGAATTCGAGGCGCCCCGCCCGGTTCTCCTCAACGGAGACCCTGACCGGCTTCGCCAATTGATCATGATCCTGCTGGATAACGCGGTCCGGCACACCCCACCCGGGGGGCACGTGCGAGTGGCCGTGGCGTCAGGCGCCGATGGCTCGGCCCGAATCGCCGTTCGTGACGACGGCGAGGGGATCACCGCCGAGCATCTCCCGCACCTGTTCGAGCGGTTCTACCGCGCCGACGGTGCACGCGGGCGTGCCTCAGGGGGTACGGGCCTCGGCCTCGCCATCGCCCGCGCCATCTGCCGCGCGCACGGTGGCGACATCGAGGTGCGGAGCAATCCCGGACAAGGTGCGACGTTCATCGCCACCTTGCCCACGGGTGCAATCGCGAGAGGGCAGGCTGTGCAGCCGGCGTCTCCCGCAACAGCTAATTGACGAACGGCAGCGAACTCCAGTTGAGCGCCAGTACAGCAACGATGCCGATGCCGATCACGATGGCGAACGGCAGGAGCTGGCCGAGAACCGATTCCTTGCGAAAACCAAGTCCATAGACGCCTGTGCGCTCACGAATGGAATCCAGCATTGGGGCCTCCTTCAGCCTCGCGTAACATGCACCAACTTCGTGAATCTTAGCCCGGAAGCCAGGTGAAATCAGTCCTCTCCCGCCAGGTTGCGCATGGCCGGAAACAGGATGACATCCCGGATATTCGGCTGGTCAGTGAGCAACATCGTCAGCCGGTCGATGCCGATGCCGATTCCCCCCGTCGGGGGCATGCCGTACATCAGGGCATTGACGTAGTCGAGGTCGATGGGCATGGCCTCCTCGTCTCCGGCGTCCCGATCGCGCTGTTGCTCCACGAAACGCGCCAGTTGGTCCAACGGGTCGTTTAACTCGGTAAAGGCGTTGGCGATTTCCCCGCCGCCCATGTAAAGCTGAAATCGCTCGACATGGGTAGGATCAGAGGGTTTGCGCTTCGCGAGCGGTGAGAGTTCGACCGGGTACTCAAGCAGGAACGTTGGCTGCACGAGGTAGGGCCGCACGAACTGCTTGAGCATCTCATCAACAATGCGCGGCCAGACCGTATCAGCTGGCACATCAGCGCCAGCCGACCTGGCCGCCTTCAGCAGGTCTTCGCGCTGCGGAAGCGTGACGTAGTCAATGCCTGACGCATCCAGGATGGCCTGGCGCAGCGTCTTTCGAGCGAATGGAGCGGTGAGGTCGATGACTTCGCCGTGGTGCGTAAAGCGCGGCTCGCCGTGCACAGCGACCGTCACCTCGCGCATGAGGTCTTCGGTCCGCTGCATGACCGTTTCGTAGTCAGCGTAGG
>JALYWD010000620.1 GCA_030852885.1 Chloroflexota bacterium
CCACCGCCCGCCCTGATGTGTAGTCATGAGCCCGCAGGCGAAGGATCGCGGCCCAGCCTCGCTCCGAAAGAGGCCCTGTAAGTCAACTGGTCACCGCTCCACCGCCACCTCCAGGTGTCATCTCGAGTAATCATGCCGGAGCCGGCGCCCTCACGGCATGAAAACCCTGCGGGATGGGCTAGGCAGCTGGGGCTCGGGGACCGCTATTTTCACAGCAGGGAGCAGTGACATCGGCACGTGGTGGTAGGCGAGACGAGATCCTTCGACTTCGCTCAGGATGACACCTGCAGGGGGATGACACCACGAACCATGGTGGCTGGGGAAGGTGATCCTTCACCTGCGGGCTCAGGATGACAAATGAGGGTAGACGACAAGAGATGGTGGGCTCGGGGCGACAGGGGACGGTGGGCGGTTTCAGGTTTCATGGTCGCGGTCGACGAGGCTGTCGCCGCGCTGGAGGAAGCCCCTCACCTGCTGGCATGCACGAGATCGGCGCAGCCGCCACAATGACGCACATGCAAGCCGTCGCCGCGTGAAAACAGAGAGCGTGAGCCTGCCACCCGAAAGCCACGAACGCAGCGAGCCGGTGGAGGATGACCAATCACCGGCACTCCCGCGCTTCGCCTGGAACCGGCGCGAGGTCGCCGGTGCTGTCGGCGATCTGGGCACCTTCCTGCCCCACATCATCGGCGCGATTACGGTGGCCGGCATGGCCCCGACGGGTGTGCTCTCCTCCTTCGGGCTTTTCTACCTCGTGGCCGGGCTGTTCTACGGGGTGCCGATGGGCGTGCAGCCCATGAAGGCGGCCTCAGCGGTGCTGCTCATCGTGCCCATGACGCCAACGCAGGTGGCCGGGGCGGGCATCGTGATCGGGGCAGTGTTCTTCGTGATCGGGGTGACGGGCCTGGTCTCCCGCCTGGCGGCCGCTATCCCGGCCACGGTCGCCGCCGGCATCCAGCTCGGGCTGGGGCTCAGCCTGGCCGGGCTGGGCGTGCGTCTGCTCCAGGAACAGCTCTGGCTCGGGCTGCTGATCTCGGCGGTGACGGTGCTGCTGCTGGGCAATCAGCGGCTGCCGGCCGCGCTGGTGGCGGTGGGGCTGGGCATTGTGCTGGCCCAGGTCACGGGCAGTGGCGCGCCGCTGCCCCACCTGACGCTGGGGATTCACCTGCCATCCTTGGTGCGGCCGACCTGGGAGGATGTCCTGCGCGGGACCGAACTGGCCGTGCTGCCGCAGATTCCCCTGACCCTGACGAACGCGGTGGTGGCCACTGCTGCCGTGACGCGGCAACTCATGCCACGCCGATCCGGGCGGGTCACCGAGCGCAACCTGGCGATCACTACGGGGCTGGGCAACCTGATTGCCGCACCCTTTGGCGGGTACCCGATGTGCCACGGCGCGGGCGGCATCGCCGGGCACTACCGGTTCGGCGCGCGTACCGGGGCAGCCCCGGTGCTCATCGGGATCGCGTTCCTGGCGATGGGCATTCTGCTGGGGGACAGCGCCTTCGCCCTGCTGGCGCTGGTGCCGCCGGCCGTGCTGGGCAGCCTGCTCTTCTTCTCCGGCGTTGAGCTGGCGGTGTCATCCGCGCCGCAGCGCTTCGCCGGGCACGATCTGTTCCCCCTGCTCGTGGTCGCCGCGCTGAGCGTGACGGCCAACCCGGCCATCGGGTTCGTGGTCGGGATGCTCTGGGTGGCGGCAGCCCGCCGTGGGTGGCTGCAGTTCGACTGATCTCACCCACGGGCGCAGCCGATGAACGCCATGCCCGCTGTCGCCCAATTGACACCGCTCCCGTTCCCGCCCTGACTGCCGCCAACGCTGGCCGCTGGTGAAATAGAGGCAGTTCAGGAACGACCTGGAACACACCAGATACGCAACGGAGAGCACCTTTCATGGACACCACGACCTTCGACACCCTCGCCCGCACCGTCTCCGCCTCAACCACCCGCCGCTCCGCCCTGCGTGGCCTCGTCGCTGGCGCCGCAGTCGCGGCGGCGGGCGCCGGGATGCTGC
>JALYWD010000621.1 GCA_030852885.1 Chloroflexota bacterium
ATCACTGAGCAAACAATTGCGAAGAAAAAGCGCATCGAAGCCGGAACGTCACGATTCTCCGAAGGCATCCGAAACAAAACAGCGGAACGCAACGAAAAGGCGACGAAAAAGTACGCGGCAGAACGCACTGCTGCTCAGGCAGCAGAAATTGATGGCCCGTAATCCCGCGGTGCTGCTGGCACTGGGTGTCGGCCTATCCGCCGCCATCCTGGTCTGGTCCGTCACCCGGTCCAGTTCCGCGGCACTTCGGGCGCTGGCCACGATGTGCGCGGAAATCTTCCTGACCGTGATAGTGGCGTACCTGGTAGCGCGGTTCGTGGCCATGCGGGGACTGCATTGGCTTGGGATGCAACTTCTCTGGTGAATGGGCGGAATCGCGTCTCATCACCCGAAAAAACATCTGGTTGCAATCGCCACATGAACTCGGATAAAGTCCGCAGTCATATGGAAACGGAATCTAAAGGTGCCTTTGGTTGTCGAGGGGACGCTGATGTTCTACCGGGTATGTCTCGTGGCGATAGTTGGCTTGTCGCTGTTTCTGAGTGGGGGAACTAGCTACGCACAATACCCGGAATCCCTGTTTGACTTGGCCATGCGTAGAGTTGACGACACGACCTGCGCCGATGGCATTGGCAGAACATATCGGGGAGAGACGTATCTTGCAGCTTTCGAAACCGACAGCTTGGACGATTTCTACGCCAGACACGAATCCTGTGCAGGTGCGTCCGGTATCAACGCACCGGTGGGGATGTCACAGTATCCAGTGGGCTTCTCAGCGAGATGTAGCGCGCCCATAGCATTCTCCGGTGACGATTATGAATGGGTCTTTTGCATGTTGGCGTTTACCCCAAGGCAAGGGTTTTCCAGCCCCATTCACATTGAACTTGATGAGTTCTTTCTACTCGAATCTGATGACCAGAAACTGCCATCCTATGCGCGACCGGACCTGTATGTTGGGCAGCCGGATGACATCAGCGGTGGCGTTGACCTGACCGGACCGGACCCGTTTTTTGGTTTGATTGTCTTTCCCGCGTTCCCCGGTCAGGTTGAAGCGCCATTTGCATTGTGGTGGGAAACAACCGGCGACGTCATCATTGCAGATGAACTCGAACCTGGCGTGGCTGAGTATTTTCTTAGCAACTTGGGTCTTACGTCGGGAGCGACACCCTAGCGAGGGGCAAACAACCCATGTTGGCAACCGCCGATAGTCAATTAATCGGCGTCCAGCCTCCGCAACCTTTATGATCGTCACGTACTCGGCCCAACGCTGTACCCAGCTTCCACCCACGCGTGCAATCCGCCCTTCAGATAGGTGACCCTGGCGTAGCCCAGTCGAGTGAGCGTTTCGGCCGCGAGGACGGCGCGCCCTCCGGACGCGCAGTAGAGGATGGTCCGGCGAGCCGGATCGAATTCCGGGTGAAAGTAGGCGCTGGTGGGATCGGCGTAGAACTCCAACATGCCGCGTGGCGCGTGCACGCCTCCGGCAATCACGCCGTGCTCGGCCCGCTCGTCCGGCTCACGCAGATCGACTAGCAGAACACCCTGGTCCTCGAGTTCCGCCGCAACCGCTTCCGCCGTGAGGTGCTCGACATGGGCCTTTGCTTCGGCGATGAGGTGGGCGGCGGTTCTGCTGGTCATGAGAGCGCTCCTGGCGTGGTCAGATCGCACGATCGTTCAACGGGACCACAGTAGGAGGGACGTTGGCTCACGCCATCGGGAAACTCACCGAGGTTGTCGGGGCAGGTGTCCCAGATTTCTGATGTGATCCCGGGTCTCGGTGCAACCAGGTCGGCCTCACGCTCCCAGTTTGGCCGAATCATTGTGCTGCCACAATCCTGGCCGGTTGCGCCCTGAACCCATTCAGCGCTGCCGGCGCCACACACCGGGGCGGGATTATTAACCCAGTGAGTCATCTGCCGCTTGGACACCACATGTTCCAACATCGCTCGTTTGGATCACGGCCTCCTCGTGACAACGAGTGATGGGGCCGGGTGGCGCGTTCTCGCCTGAAGGGCGCGCCCACCTGTTTCCGGGAGGTCCCGGGACCCGCAACCTCAAGATGCAGGAGTTCACGGGCCGAAATATGGGACATCTCCCCGATGGCCTGGAAGTCTGGCAAGCCTAAGGTCGTAGTCATCGGAGCATCCCTGCCCGGCGATTCGTTCAGTGGATACCAGGAGCATGTACAGATGAGCACAGGCATGATCGAGGCAACTGCCGCACCGACCGACCATGCATGGAGATTCCATGACCGCGAGGCAGGCGACGATGCGTTCGTCGCGCTCGCGGCCACACTCGGTTCGGTTTTCGCGTCACTGCCTGCCGAACACGACCGCGAAAGCGCGTTTGTCTGTGAGAACTTCGATCGTATGCGGGACACCGAGGCAAGGTTGACCCTGCCTTGCGCGTTGCGGGAAGCCACGTTGCGCCGCCAGTGGCCTCCGTCTATGCCGGATCCTGTCGCCTCCCTGGACGAACTCGAGGATGAGTACGTGCCTGACGACCGGGCGATGGCGCCCCTGATGATCGCGAAGCGGCAGATCGTGACCGGAGCGCAGGAAATCGTAATCCCGGCCATGGAGGTCGTCGGAGGCAGCTCCTACCTCGCGCTATCAGTCTTCGAGCGCGGCTATCGAAATGTGCGGGCTGGCGCGTTTCACCCGCTCAATCCGGAGCGCTCGCGGGCCTATGTCGGCCGTCTCACGCCGGGTGTCCCTGCGGACACGATCTGGTAGAAACCAGCGCCTGTTAAACAAGGGAAGCGGGGCCGCCCGTCTCGCTTCCTTTTTCGTTCGCAAGAGTAACGACCGCGCTCCTTTACGGAAGAGTTCCCCTAGCCGAACGCGGGCGTTACGATGATCTCCCAACTGCCAATACCTGTGACCTCAAAGAGCACAGTTGTTGACGCATCAACCTGGAACGTGGCTTCACCGGAGTAGCTGTCAATTTCGTTGAAGAGCAAATCGCTGTCTCCGTTCGCCATGCGCACCCAGACCGCAAAGTTGCTGTCTCCTCTGTACTGCGCTTGCACTCTGTAGATTCCTGCGGCCAATTCCACCGGATCACTGACTGTATCTGACTCACCGGACAGTGTCAGCGAGCCGTCCGTCTCGATGGCCTGGGCTGAGTCAGGACGCTCTTCGAAAACCGCGTCTCGGTCCCCGAGAAGGATTTGTAGTCGCTTCCATGTGGAAACCGAGCTTGTTTCCGCATTTGGCACATGCCAGACAAGAACGAACTCGGCACCGGCCTGGTCCATGGGCATCTGAAACCCGAGAACGCCGCCGTCGAGGTCGCTCGGATACACGCGTTTTCCACTCAACAACGTGTCATCGGGAACGACATTCACCAACAACCCCTCGCTCACTTCGTACCTGGCATTGTTTGACGAAAGCGTGAACTGGTCATTGGTCAACTCAATGAAGTCGTCCGACGGGTTCCACACCTGCACACTACAGTAAATGGCGACGCTTTCACCGTCGGAGAGCGGCTCCGCGCCAGTGCAAATAGCACCGAGGGTGTAGGACAGAACATTATGAGGGCCGCACGCCTCCCGCCGGGCACGAAAGGTCTCGAACGTATCATTCTCCAGCGCGGCTGAAAGTTCTTCGTGGAGATATGTTGAGCCTACGCCATCCTCGCACCCGCGTACATCACGCGCTTGGGCTGCCGTCACCGGTTGCGCGGCCTCGATCGAACTGCCTGTCAAGGAAAACGCAAATAGGGCGATGATCAGGACCCGAATGCAACGCATCCCGGGTAGCGGCTCACGATTTGTCAGCGATGGATTCATCTCCGGCTCCTGTATGGTGCCATTGAGCACTTCATGTGCAAGTATTTTGAATGGATCAACGTATATCCTATCAACCAGGTGATGTCGTAGATGGTGATGCATCGCGCTTTCGGCTTTCATGGGGTTGAGAGGCGAGAGTGCTAGCATCAACGGCGGGTCTTGCTGTCGCCCATTCAGGTCCTGTCCTGATCGCGACGCACCGAACAGGACTTCTGCGGCAACGCGCTGGAGCAGCGCCCGCTCACTAGTCCAACAGAATCCCGCAGTTGCCGAGTACTTCACAGGAGGCAGTCGCCATGGTTCTCGAAGTCACCAAGGGTCACACGCGGGTCGTCATCGATCCCCGGCGCTGCATTGC
>JALYWD010000378.1 GCA_030852885.1 Chloroflexota bacterium
GCGATGGATGGCCGGCAGTTCGACGAAGCGTTGCGCGCCGTGGTGGAATCCCGGCGCTCTCTCCTTGGCGGCGTAGCGGCCGCGGTGACCGCCACACGTGGCTGGTCGGCCTCCGAGGCGAAGAAGAGGAAGAAAAAGAAGAAGAAGTGCCGGAAGGGCACGAAGAAGTGCGGCAAGCGGTGCATTGTGGAATCCCGCTGCTGCACGGATACCGACTGCCCGAAACCGGGCGAAGGGTGCCGGAATGGCGCGTGCGTCTGCACGGCCGAATGCTGCGCCGATAGCGGGTGTGCCGCTGGCGAAACGTGCCAGAACAACCAGTGTGTCTGCACCGGCGACTGCTGCAAGGCCAGCAGCGACTGCCCCGGCGGAGATATCTGCGAGGGCGGCGCCTGCAAGACGTGTATCAACAACGCGTGTGTCAATGACGCCGATTGCTGCTGGGGATACTGTTTGAACCTGGGCCGGAAAGTGTGCGCGTGCACAACGGGGACTGGCAACTGCCGCGCTGACCGCGAGTGCTGTAGCCGCTCGTGCACCAACATCGGTGGCAACGGCATCGGCCAATGTGCCTGTGATCCGCCGGGAACCGTCTGCTTCGATGATGGCGCGTGTTGCAGCAACGACTGCCAGATCCCGCAGGGTCGCATGGATGGAACCTGCGCGTAGCAGAAGGCGGGCGGCAGCATGACGGCTGCCGCCCTCTTCCATCCCTCCCAGGCACAAATGGTCGCGCCCATCAGCAAGCTGCGTACGTGTTGGGAAGTCCGGGACGGGCTACATCATGTGTGCCGTCCACATCTGCATGTAATACGTAGACAGCGCACGAACACGCAATTGTGCTCACGTATCCCCAGCGCCCCAGAGCGTCCGGTACGCTACGCGGCAACATCGACCGCTGCACGCGGGTGGGGACACAGGAGTACGGCATGGACAGGCGGACAGCGTTGCTCTTTGACCTGGATGGCACGTTGGTCGATTCCGTGTACCAGCATGTGCTGGCGTGGCGCGTGGCGCTGGAGGAGGTCGGCATCGATCTCTCCGTCTGGCGCATTCACCGCCGCATCGGCATGAGCGGCGGCCTGTTCATCAATGCGCTGCTACGGGAGACGGAAGGCGGCATCACCCAGGAGCAGATCGATCGCGTCCGTTTGGCCCACGCCTCCGCCTACAACGAACTGGCCGGCGAGGTGCGCCCATTGCCGGGCGCCAAGGCGCTGCTCACGACACTGACGGAAGCGGGCGTGCCGTGGGCCATCGCCACCAGTGGGCGTTGGGAGACCGCCGGCCACGTCATTGCCTCCCTCGAGATTCCCGACGGCGTGCCCGTGGTCACGCGTGATCAGGTGGCGCACGCCAAGCCGGACCCGGATCTGTTCGAGGCCGCCGCCGAGCGCCTCGGCGTGAACATCGAGCAATCCATCGTGGTGGGTGACAGCATTTGGGACCTGCTGGCCGCGCGTCGCGCCCGCGCGCTCGGCGTGGGCCTGCTCTCCGGCGGCTACGGCGTGGACGAATTGCAGTCGGCTGGTGCGTACCGTGTCTACGAGGACCCGGCGGACCTGCTCCTTCACCTGGATGAAGTGGGTGTGCGCCGCGCGGCTTGATGGACAGTCACGGTGAGGTCCAGATGAGTACTCCAGGCGCTGCTGCGCCCGATAGCCCGGCCACCATCGTGCTGGTGCACTGCGCGTGGGCGGGCGGCTGGATCTGGCGGGATATTGCCGCCGGGCTGCGGGAGGCGGGGCACCCGGTCTATGTCCCTACCCTGAGCGGCATGGGCGAGCTCGCCAGCCAGGCGACCCCGGATATCAACCTCGACACGCATATCGACGATGTAGTGACGCTCCTGGCTCATGAGAACCTCCACCAGGTCCACCTGGTGGGCTGGAGCTACGGCGGCCTGGTCATCAGCGGCGTGGCGGAGCGCGTGCCGGAACGCCTGGCACAACTGATCTACCTCGACGCTACGGTGGCGGCGAATGGGCAGAGCGGCAACGATGCGGAAGGCACGTCCGCTGAGGAGGCTGCAGATCTCGAAGCTTCGGGAATTGTCGCCGGGCTCCCCGGGTTCTTCACCCATGAACCATCAGTGGGTTGGCTCGCCGCCTCCATGCCCAAGCCCGAGGTGCGCGCCTGGGTCCTGGCCAACTTCACCCCGCAGCCGATGGCAACCTATACCCAACCCCTGACCCTGACCAACCCGGCCGCGGCGCGCATTCCCCGCACCTTCATTTTCTGCTCTGAGGGCAAGGGAGACGCCAGCAACGACCACTCGGTGCGGACGCTGGCGCGCGTTTCGCAGGATCCGGGCTGGCGGGTGGTGCAGGTGCAGGACACCCACATGGCCCCGGTCAATAACCCGGCCGCGATGACAGCCACGCTCGCGGCGCTGGTGCGGTAGCCGCCCGCGACACCAGAGCAAACTCCCACGGCGCTCCCAGCCCCTTCCAAGGTTCGGCCCCTATCGTCGAGACAGGTCAACAGGGCCACACCACGGAATGAGAAGAAGGAGCACACCATGACCCCACGTACACTGCTGACCGCTATCGGCGCCACCGCCATCGCCTTTGCCCTTGCAATCGGCGCAGCCGCCGGCTCGGTTTCCAGCCAGACGGCGCCCGTCATCGCCAGCACCGCCGCCGCGCAGACAACGACATCGGCGCAGCCAGCGGTAGCGCTGCACACCCTGGCGGCGGATCACGACTGCCCGGTTGCCCTTTAATTCAGCGCGACCAACGCCGCGCCCCGCACCGTCAGGAGCACCCGTCATGGCACATCAATTACCCAGCCGTTCGCATACGTCCCGCCGGCGCCCCGCCCCGTTCGTCTCGCCCAGCCGTCGCGATCTGCTGCGCGGCGGCATGGCCGCCCTCGCGCTCGGCGCGCTCCAGGTGCGGCTCCCCGCGCCGGCTGGCGCACAGGAGACGGCCAGCCCGACCGCCGACCTCTGCCTGATGACGCCGGAGATGACCGAGGGCCCGTATTACCTGGATACCGATCTCCTGCGCGAGGATGTCACCGAGGGCACGCCGGGGCTGCCACTGCGGCTGCAGGTGCTGGTGGCAGATAGCCAGGCCTGCACCCCGCTCACCAAAGCGGCGGTCGATATCTGGCACTGTGACGCGCAGGGCTTCTACTCCGGCGTCGCGGCCCGGCCCGGCAGTGGCGCAGGCGAGGCCCCGGCAGTCGATTCCGGCACCTTCCTGCGCGGTATCCAGCTCACGGGCGATGATGGCGTGGCCGAGTTCACCACCATCTACCCCGGCTGGTACACCGGCCGCACCGTGCACATTCACATGAAGGTGCATGTCGACGGCGAGGC
>JALYWD010000397.1 GCA_030852885.1 Chloroflexota bacterium
CCACGCGCTGGGGACCTGTGCCCACGTAATGGCCGTCCAGGAACTGCTGTCCTCGATGCTCTCCACCGATGACCGCTACGCGGGAGACAGTCTGGTCCCGGAGCCCGCGCTCTTGCTGGCGAACTAGGGCCTGTCTGCAAAATGCGTTATGCTCGTGGGCATGGAACGACATGCCTTGACGGACGAGCAGTGGACACGCTTGCGGCCCCTGCTGCCCCCGCCGCCCCAGGGTCGCGGTCGCCCACGGATCGATGACCGGCTGATCGTCGAGGGCATCCTCTGGCGGCTGGCGGCCGGGGTGCCGTGGCGCGACCTGCCGGAGCGGTTCGGCTCGTGGCGCACGGTGTACTCGCGCTTTCGGCGGTGGCAGCAGGCCGGGGTCTGGGAGCGGGCCCTGGCCGCGCTCCAGGCCGAGGCCGACGCGGCGGGTGAACTGGACTGGGCGCAGCATTTCCTCGACGGCACCGTGGTGCGGGCGCACCAGCACGCGGCTGGCGCGAAAAAGGGGGCGGTGATCAAGCTCTTGGCCGCTCCCGGGGCGGATGGACCACGAAAATCCACCTGCGCGCCGAAGGCGGGGGCAAGCCGATGACCGTCGTCCTGACCGCCGGCCAGCGGCATGAGGCTCCGTTGGTCCCGGCCTTGCTGGAGCAGGGGGCCGTGGCACGGCCCGGCCGGGGTCGTCCCCGCACGCGCCCGGACGGCGTGGTCGGCGACAAGGGCTACACCGGCCAGCCCGTCCGCACCTATCTGCGGCGGCGTGGCATCCGGGCGGTCATTCCCCGACGCGGCACCGAAGCGCGACGAGGCGTCCGCTTCGACCGGGCCGCCTACCGAGACCGGAACCGGATCGAGCGGCTGATCAACCGCCTCAAGCAGCACCGCGCCATCGCCACCCGCTACGAAAAACTGGAGGTCACCTTTCATGCCTTGCTCACCATCGCCTGCATCCTCCTCTGGTTATGATTTTGCAGACACGCCCTAGCCAAAGGCGGGATCCAAAACACTCGGCATCGGCAGCATGCGTCCCTGCGTAAGGCGATGACAGAGCCATCGACCCGACCCCTTGATAGGGGAATTGTGCGTATGGTTGTGGACGTCTCCGAAAATATGACCAGGCGCGTAAGGCCGCGCCTGGTAGCTCAGGATGCGAATCCCACCAGACATGCCGCATGAATGCCTCGTTCTGGGGGTGACGTGTATTCGATTGGCGAAGAAGGCGCGTAACCGCGAGACCCCTGCTGTTTCAGCAGGTGCCGAATGCCGCGCGAAAGGCACGCGCAATGTGGTATTCAGCCCGCTGAAGACCCCCGTGGGGCTGCCCCCCAGACAAATCCTCGCGCGCACGTAAGCCGGCGCTGATACCGCTTAGCCCGTTCACTGACCCACCATCCGGGCCGCGGGCATGAGCTGAAAATACGCCGAGGGCTGGGATGGTCACGGTCAGTTGGGACAGCCAGTCCAGGGGCCTGCTGATGGGCCATCCGGGCCATGTCGCTCCAGACGACCCGGCGGCAGATGTCCACACGAGCGCCTCTTCGCGCGGCCGAAGACGGTCTGGTGAAGCAACACCATCGTGATGACCCGGAAGGGAGCGTCATGGAAACGACCCTGACGGAAGCGCAGGTCCGCAGTCGTTGGCAAAAGCTCACGGACGATGACACGCCCCGGGTACAGGCGCAGCTCGAACACATCTACCGTCAGAACGGCATGTTGCCAGATGCCAAATGATGTGCTAGATGAACGTATCATCCAGGGCACTCGTTGCTTCGGTGCAGGAAGGGTCACCATGCTGCGTTGCCCGCTCGTCATGTCATTCGCCGTGTTTATGTTCTTGATCCCCGACCAGGCCATTGCCTAGAGAGAGGACGCTTCGGTGGGGCTAGGCCTGATGGAAGCTGATTTCTCTGCCAATTGTGGATCATCTACAGAAGACATTATGGGCAAGCCCTACACGGTGCCAAATGGCCGGGTGATTGCCTATCGGAGCTTTGGTGACGCGGTGAGCCTTGTGGAGCGCACGTTTACGTTGGGGTGTCGCATGAGAATGGAGAACTCGCTAGCAAGAGGCTCATGCCGAGTGACACTGTCTCGGT
>JALYWD010000401.1 GCA_030852885.1 Chloroflexota bacterium
TCCGTGGGCAGCGGGCGCAGCGCTTCTTCGATGTAGTCCAGCGCCACGACCGTGCGCCCGGTGTTGGGAATGTCTTCACAGAATTCCTTCTCCTGCGTGGCGTCCGGCTGGTAGCCGGTAAAGTGCATGGTATAAGGACCAATGGTCAGTTTGCAGACGTCGTCGGCCAGGGATAATCCGCCATGCGCGTGCACTTGCGCGGAGAAGGGGGCACCCACTGCGAGCAGGAGGGCTAACAGGGCAGGTTTGAGAAATTGCAGGAACATTATCAGATTCACCTATAAAGAAGAATGGATAAAATCGTTTGCCACGCGTTGCTGATCCTGTCTTTGACTGCTCCGGCACGCTTTTGGTTGTCTGCCCGGGGCCAGGAAGCCTGAAGCATCCCGGGAATTGTCCGGGGGATTGTTCCAGGAATTGATCAGGAACCGCGCGATGAGCGCCAGCGCTGTATGCGTTTGGATTTCATGAGCTTGTATCCCAAAAGCGTCAACAGCAGCAGGCCGATCAGGGGCACGACCGCAGCGCGGAATATGTTGGCATAGTTGATCATCTGTACCCGCAGGGGGTACTGGTAGCGCAGCGGAGGCGTGCCTTCCGCGGTAATAATGACAGTATACAGTCCCTGATCCAGGTTCGTCTCTCCCCGGATCACGCCGTCGGGGTGATAGGCCGGGCGCAGGTAGGCCACGGTTTCGTCGTCGGTTTCGCTCGTGCCTTTGACGACCCGCATGCCAACGGGCATATCGCGCATGGCAGGGTCGACCAGGTCTACGATCAGAAAGGTATCGCCAATCTTCGGAATTTCCGTGCAGTATTGGGCGGTCGGTTCAAATTGCGGCTGGTAGGCGCTCAAGTGCACCATGTTCTCGCCGATGCGGCGCACGCAGCTGTCTTCTTCCAGCGTTTCCTTCCCGTGCGCAGCCGCGCCACCGGCATGGAGTGCTGCCATCAGAAGAAACGCGAGGGCGCCTGCCTGGGCCAGTTGTCTGACCAATGTTCCTTTCACTTGCATGTTGCCTTTTTGATTCGTTAAAAAAACACCGATCCACCTTTCCGTCTACAAACGGTGGCGGACCGGTGTTTGTGTGTTGTTGCCGTGTGTTGCCAGTGTTACCGCAGTTTCCGGTGTTACTTTGGAATTCGCCCCTGAACCCGGATTCTTTTGGGTCAGAGGCGAATTCAGACGCCTGCCTTGATCAGGGGCGACTATCCTAGAGCTTGGTGAAGACCGGGATGACCGCGCCCGCAATGCTGTTGATGTTGCGATCGCCGGCATCGTTCCAGGTCATCAGCAATCCGCCAAAGCGGCTTTCCGGGTCACCCAGAAGCGCCATCAGACGCTGCACTTCCCACAGCGCATCTTTCGCTTCCATCTTGACTTCGCGGGTCTCGCCAGGCTGGATCGGGCTGTCGTTGTCAAACGAGAGGCCGGTGGCCACGAGTTCCTTCGGATAGCCGCGATCCAGGTGCTTCAAGCCCACCTTGTTGATGAAGCGCACACCCGCCGTGGTGAATTCACCAATGCGGTAGGCCGTATCACCGCTGTTGGTGACCGTCATGGTCACGCGCAGCGCACGTCCCGGCACGTCATAGTTGGCATGCGTCACCTTGATGGCAATGGGATTGGGCTTGACCGGCAGCGGTTCCACCTTGGATTCACCCGCCTGGATCGGCACCGTGTAGGGGTGCTTGTTCTCGGTGTAGCGATAGCCGCCCCAGACAATGCCAAAGGTGAGGATCAGGACAATCCAGGCAACCTTCCTGTCCATGGGGTCAAGCAGCAGTTCGTCCCCGTAGGCAAGCAGCACCCGGCTTCTTGGCAGAAACATCGGACGCGCCACATAGTAGCCAATCCAGAAGATGCCAAGGGCCATCCACAGCACGTGCCAGAAGATGCCGTTGCTGAAGTTGAAGGTCTCGGTGTCAATGGTCTCGCCTGTCAAGAGCTTCACCGGGTTGGTGAAGTCGTCCCAGCTGCCAGAGATGTTCATCCAGGCGGCAGGGCCTGCAATCGGGCCTGCATCCTTGATGTTGACCATGGCGTGCATGTGGTGGCGTCCGGGAATGCGCGCCTTGAGCTTGACTTCAAAGGCGTAGTCGCGCCCTATCTCCAGCGGGCCGGAGATGTAGGTGGGCTCGCCGTTGAGCTTGGTGCTCAAACGCACAAACACGGGGCTTGGGCTGCCAACATTGAAGAAGGCCCGACCCGGTTTGCCTACCGCCCGCGGCCAGTCTTCCGCCAGGTGAAACTTGCCCGTCATGGTGGCCACGTCATTGACCTTGGTGGTCTCAGGACCCCATTTCATGTCGTACCACTGGATCGTGCGCATGCGCAGGAAAGGTTCCTGGGAGCGCTCGCCATGGGCGGCTGCAGGAGTGATGTCCAATGTGAGGGCAAATCCCAGCGCGGCAATGCTGCACAGTCCGGTGAGCCCCCGTTTGATGAAGTTCCTGGCATTCATTTATTTGATCCCCTCTGCAAAGCCTTCTTCGCCAAATGCGGTAACGTCGTTCTTCATGCTGACCCGGCCGCGCGCACCCTTCACGTAGTAGAACGCGGTGCAGTAGACCTTGCCAAAGTACCACCAGACGGTGAACATGAGCATGGAGACAAACGCGGCAAAGAACGCCGCAATCACGGTGGTGTGGCCGCCAAAGGTCCGCAGCGACCCTTGTTCGATCAGCCGCACGTACTCAGGGGTGCCAGTGCGCACATACAAAAAGCCGGTGTAGTCCGCAACCGAGAGCAACACGCCTTCTGCCACCAGCGGCAGGTGGGTCGGCCCGAATATGGTCCAGTTGCCAGGATAGAACAACAGCCCAAAGGCGCCGCCGCCAACCAGCGCGGTGATCATCCAGTTGCGCGTCAGCAGCATGACCGTGTCCATCACCAGCGCACCCGGTATCATGGTGGAGGGGAAGACAAAGTTCATGGGGTAGTGCGACCACCAGTAAAAACCCCAGAAGCGCGTGAGCCATTCACCCGTCAGCAGACAGACGATGCACAGCGTGGCGCCAAAGGGCAGACGGTAGTTCACCCACAGGTAGTACATGATCGCAGCACAGTAGGTGATGCCCACAATCGGGGTCACCACCGGCCACCATTGCCGGTCTTTCCAGTCCAGCCAGAAGTCCCAGTCGCCCGCCAGCAGCATGAAGTGCATGTGGTAGGTCCCAACCAGCAGGATGCATAGAATCGGGAAGTAAATCACGTCTATCATCCTGGACATCTTTACCGCTTCGGGCGGCATCTTCGCCGCCTTCAGTATTTCATCTGTTCTGCTCATCGCACCCTCCCTCAAATTTACGACTAAATCGTGATTGATGTGTTGCCGATGCTGCCTTGGTTGCTTTGGGGGCCGCTTCCAGCCTGCGCTCTTCCCCTTTTGCCGAAAGCTTCCTTTCCCGCCGCTTTTGCCGCCCCACTTCAGGCAGGGCGGCTAGCGGGTTTTTGTTTCAGGTGTTTCCAGTGTGTCAGCGAGTCAAGCCTAAAACGCTTTGTCGTACGGTACGATGCGGTTGTTGAGGATGACTTTGCTCTGACCGTTCCAGACTACGTCCGTCAGGTTGGAGTAGCGCGTGATGATCTGCGCTGCAATCCCGCCTGCAAACAACCCGGACCAGCCCAGTATCACAAAGCCCCAGTGCAACGGCGCGCTAAAGAGCTCTTCCATGAACCAGAAGGCATGACCCCATTCGTTCAAACCCACGTTCGGCAGAATCATGAGCGGTCCTGCAATCGCCATGACCAGCGGAAACGAGGT
>JALYWD010000413.1 GCA_030852885.1 Chloroflexota bacterium
CCGTGTCGGCAGTTCTGCCTGCACGTTGAGGGAAGGGATAGACCTCTTGCCCCATTCGGGAGCGGCAGCAATGTACGTGAAATGGTTCCGATCGATCTTCAGCCTGGGCGTGGGCGTCAGCCTCGCCCTCTCCGGCGGCCTCGCCATCGCGCAGGAAACGATTAACGCCGACGGCAATTCCGGCGCGGCCAACCCCAGCAGCCCCGCGGTTGACGCCGATGGGCCAACCGTGGTCTACGGCGATGTGAATACGGGGCCGGGCACCAACAATATTGGCCCGCCGATCAGCACGACCAGCGGCAGCACCAACCTCCCCGTTGCCCCGGTGATTCCGGGCGCGGATATCTCCGCGACCGACGGCAACGCCGCGAATATTGGCCCGGGCAGCGCCACCGCCGCGCCAGGGACCGTGAACGGCGGCTCGCCCGGCACCTCGCTGCTGGGCCCGGACGGCACCTACTCCGTCAGCGATAACCCGGACTCCAGCGTCACCACCGGGAACGAGGGCGCCTACGTGCCCACCGAGCCCGCGCCGGTCTACGACGACACCACCTACGTGGAGCCGGTCGAGTCCGCGCCGGTGGATACCACGACAGCCGTGGATTCCGATGGCGACGGCATCGCGGACGTGGATGAAACCAACATCTACGGCACCGATCCCTACAACTGGGATACCGATGGCGACGGCCTGGGCGACGGCGAGGAAGCCTTCGTCACCGGCACCAGCCCGGTGGTGTGGGACGACACCAGCGGCGCGGCCACCGAGGGCGGCACAGACGCCGCCGCCTCGGAGCTCTCGACCGAGGGCGCCGCAGCCGACACCGCCGCGACCGGCGAGGCCGCTGCCGACAGCGACGGCGACCGCCTGGCGGACGCCGACGAAGCCGCTGTAGGTACCGACCCCGGCAACCCGGACACCGACGGTGACGGCTACTACGACGGGGATGAAGCCGCGCTCGGCAGCGATCCCTTCGACCCGGCCAGCGTCCCCGCGACGTAAATCGAGGATTCCCGGAGCTTGCTCCACCCGAAATCCCTCTCCCCGCGTTCGGGGAGAGGGATTTCTTGTTGACCTGAAAGAGCACTGCTCTTGCCATACGCGGGTGTCACCCACGTATGGCAATTGATGGCGCTGGCGATCAGGCCGGGCAGGTCATGGTCCACACCGAGATGCTGTTGGTGCTGGGCTCGGCGAGGAACGCCGTGCGAAAGTCGGGGGAAAGGGCGATATCGGCGCACGGGCTGCCAAAGGCGCCGGCATACGCCCACGCCGTGCTCCCGGCGTTTGGCCGCGTCCAGATCGACACGCGTTGGGTCCCGTGGTTATCGCAAATCCAGGCCGTGAGGCCATCCGGAGAGACGGCCAGGCCCAGAGGCTGGTCGACGCCGTTGGCGCTGCCGGACGCACCAAAGATGGTCTCGTTGGACCACGTGTCGCTGCCCGCGTTTGGCCGCTCCCAGACAGAAATGCGGTCGTTGCCGTAGTCCGAGACCCAGGCGGTGAGCCCGTCCTGGTCGACCGCGACTCCCGTCGGGCCGTGCAGGTCGTTCGGCCCGCTGCCCAGGGCGCCGAAGTTGCCCTTGTGACCCCAGACTGTGCTTCCGGCGCTGGGGCGGCCCCAGACGGAGATACGGTTGTGGCCGTGGTCAACGACCCAGACCGTGAGGTCGTCTGCTGAGACAGCCATACGGCTCGGGAAATCGAACTGGTCCGGCCCGTTGCCGTCGCTGCCAAAGGTCGTCTGGTTCGCCCAGGCGGCACTGGCGTCTGGCCGCGTCCAGACCGAGACGCGGTTATTGAGCGTATCCATGATCCACATGGTTTTCTCGTCCGCAGAGACCCGGACGCACTCTGGACCGAAAACGTTACTCGGCCCGCTGCCGCCAGGGGTGCCGACGGTCCCCGTATTGCTCCACGCCGTGCTGTTGGCCGTAGGCCGGGCCCAGACGGAGATACGGCTGTTTTGCGCGTCGGCAACCCACGCCGTCAGGCCGTTGGCGGCGATGGCGACACTATTGGGGTAATCGAACTGATCCGGGCCGGCGCCAAAGCTGCCAAAGTCGGTTTCCTTGACCCAGGACCCGGCGTTGCAGGTCTGGCAGGCCCCGAGGGTGGCGCCCTGCTTCAGGTACTTCTGCTTCTTCGATTTCTTGACCTCGATCGTTTCGCCATTCAGGCAGAGGATGACCGTCTTCTTGTGCTTCTTCTCGGCCTGCGGCCGGGCGCGCCGGTGTTTGCGCCGGGCGGTTGCGTCGTCTGGCAGGGAAACCGCCTGCGCGCTCAGCAGCAGGGCGGCCAGGCCCTGGGTGAGCATGCGTCGGGTGCCGGTGGCGGCGATGGTACGGGTGAGCTGGTCGAACCGCGGTTTTTCCACAACGTGCTCCTTGTTGCCACCAGTGGATGGCATCGGCCTGGCGCATGCGCCTCACCATGAGGCGTCATGGTGACCATGGTGGCAGCGAGGAGCAAAATGGGCATCCGTAGTTATACGTATTTTCTGGGGTTCACCACCTGCACGGCCACGGCGGTGAGCACTGTCTGCCGCTTGCCGGGAAGCTCTTGCAGGGGCGCAGGGTGGGCGTGCCCAGGCGAGCGGGGCGACGCCCCGCCGCCTCAGTGGGCCCGGGCCTTGCCCGTCAGGATGAGAGCGCCGCGAGCCCCGCTTCGGCAATGCTCATGTCATTCTCGGGGCTGGAGCCGCTGACCCCGATGCCCCCGATGAGCACCTCACCCTCGGTGATGGGGTAGCCCCCTGCCAGCAGCGTGACCCGGGGCACATTCGGTAGCGAGGCCATGCGGGCCGGGTTGTCGAGATTGTTCTCGGCCAGCAGATGGGTCGGGGTGCGGAATGAGGCGGCGGTGTAGGCCTTCAACTGGGAAATGTCGATCGGCACCGCACTGGCCACCCCGTCCATGCGGTGAAAGGCCTTGAGTTGCCCGCCCTCGTCGACCACGGCCAGGGCCACCGGGGCGCCAAGTTCGGTGGCCCTGGCCTGCGCCGCCGCGAACATGCGCTCGATGGCGGCCAGGCTCACGCTCTGCTTCGTCCAACTGAGGCTGCCCGCTGCGACGGGGGTTTGCGCCGTCGCGACCGACGCGAGTCCCGCGCCGGCGGCGGCGGCCAGCCCGGCGGCGGCCCCGAGACGTAGTGTGTCACGACGAGAATGGTGGGACGAGTGCTCGATCGGCATCGCGGCGTCCTTTCCGCATCCTTGCGGTCGTGCACCCACACGGACCAACGCTGGTCCGGCTCTGGGTGCGCGTCAGTGATGCATGATGCGTACCCGGCGCACCGGTGAACGCGCACGAAGCCTGGCGAGAGCCAACAGCCTCGTCAACTACGGCGCGGGCGTCGCCGCCATGCCGGCCACCCCGTCGGCTGGCATCAGGAGTGGCTCGCCAGTGGTCAGCAGCAACGTGCCAAGGACCACGGCCTCCTCGGATCCGGCGCCCCGGGCCGTGTGGACGACGTCGTCCTCATAGAAGATGGCGTCACCCGGCTCCAGGATCACCTCCGTGCCTGGCTCAGTCAGGTCTTTGATGGGGCCATGGGTTCGCCACTCCGGCCAGCCGGCTGAGGTGCCAGTGTGCGGGCATCGTGGTCCGGTGTACAGGTCCGCCTTCCCGGCAAAACCATAGGGCCACGTGCCCCGTCTCGCGCGACGATCCTGGACACGAGCCGACCAGGCTGCCGGCGCAGTGGCGGTGGCGGTGATCACCCGCTGGCAGGGAAGGGCGAGGCTACGCGGCCCGGCACAACGCAATGCAGTGCAGCCCACCCAGGAAGAGGACACAGTCCGTGCCGGCCGGACAGAGGTTGCACGAGGCGACGAGGACCGGCGCTTGCACGGTGAAGCAGACGTCTCCTCCGGAGACGGTCGGCCCGCAACTGCAGAGGGCGTTGACGCAATTGTTGCTCGATAGGCAGGGTGCGCAGATGCCACCGGTACACACGGCGCTGGCGCAGTCGTCGCGGCTGCCACACCGCTTGCCATTGGCGCAGCGAGGGCAACTCCCGCCGCAGTCCACGTCGCTCTCGCTGCCGTTCCGCGCGCCGTCGGTGCAGGTCGGCGGGCCACAAGGTCCACCCTGGCACGTCCCACCCGCACAGGCCGTTCCGTCCGTCAGTTTCTTCTTGCACGTGCCGTGTTTGCGCTTCCTGCACGGGGGGCAGGGCTTCTTCTTCCTGGCCTCGACCGCCTCGGGAATGACGAGGCCTGACAGGCCCAGGGCCGCGAAGGCGCCAAGACTGCGGCGATCGATTGCCCAGGAGAGCGCGCGCGTCAGCGTGTCGAAGCGAGGTCCAGCCATGCCCGGGTCCTCCGAATCGCCTGCAAGCGGCGGTGGAGGCTGGGCGCCAGGACGGTGCGGAGTCCCATCGTCGATGGTGATGTCGCTACGAGGCAGCATACACCCATGATGCCTACAGGCAAGCACCACGTGGCGCGCTCTCAGCCGTTGGCGCCCAGCCAGCACTTACTCGCCGGAGAGCGGTGCGAACTCCCCCGGGACCTTGGCGTAGCCCAGCGCCTCGACGATCCGGCTGTCGCGGACCTGCATCAGGTTGACGCCGCGCACCGCGTTCTCCTGGCGCTCGCCGTAGTGGTAACGCCAGCGGATGACCGCCCGCTCACCGGAGACGGTGACGTCCTCGACCGTGAACACGTTGTTCGGGTCGCCAGCCAGGGCATGCCAGAAAGCCAGGCACGCCTCGCGGCCCGCAACCCGTGTGCCGTCTGGCGCCGGCTGGATGCCCTCCATCACGCAGCCGTCGCCAACCAGGTCGTCGAGGATTTTCGGCTGGTGACGGAGGAACGCATCGTTGAAGCGGTCCATGATTTCGGCGGTATCGCGGGTGTTGATGGCCATGACCATTCCTTTCGGTTGAGCTTGCGCCCGTGATGCTGACGGGCTCGGGTATCGTTCAGGCACCGCGTGGTGCGTCTTCACCAGAGTCTGCACCGCCGCCACGGCCGCGATTTGATTGAACGTCCGGACTTCTTTGCACCGGCGGAAACCCGAGCCAGCATGGATGCCTTATCGGAAGCACTGCGTGACATGCGCGTCACCGGCGCGCTCCTCTTCAACGCCGCATACGGCGCACCGTGGGGGTTCGCCTCGCCGGCGTCACACACCTATGCGCCGCTCCTGGCGCCAGGCACGGAGCACCTGGTGCTCTTCCACCTGGTGACCGCGGGCGAGGCTACCGCAACGGTCGCCGGGCATGGGGATGTGCGACTGGCTCCCGGGGAGATCGTGGTTTTTCCGCATGGCGACGCGCACACCATGAGCAATGGCCCGGTACGCGAGCTCATTGACACCACCCAGGTCCTGCCGAAGATCCTCAGCGGCTCGCTCGCGCTGGAGCGGGGCGGGGGCGGCGGAGCGGCGACAACGTTCGTCTGCGGCTATTTTGGCTGCGAGCGCTACGCTGAGCGCCTCTTCCTGGCCGGGCTCCCGCCACTCTTCAAGGTAAATGTCCGTGGCGACGCGGCCGGCCGCTGGCTGGAGGAGGCAATCCGTCACGCCGTCGCGGAGAGCGGCGTGCGGCGCGCCGGCCGCGCGGCGATGCTGGCCAAGCTCAGCGAGGCGCTCTTCATCGAAGGCCTCAGCCGCTACGTGGACGAGTTGCCACCGGAGCAGACCGGCTGGCTGGTGGCCGCGCGCGACGAGATCACCGGGAACGCGCTGGCCTGTCTCCACCGCGATCCGGCGCGCCCCTGGACCGTGGCCGACCTCGCGCAGGAGGCCGGAGCATCGCGCACGGTCCTCACGGAGCGCTTCGCGCACCTGTTGGGTGAGCCGCCACTTGCCTACCTGGCGCGCTGGCGGCTGCAACTCGCGGCGCGTCTGCTTGAGACAACAGACCGGAAAGTCCTGCGCGTGGCCCTCGATGTCGGGTACGAATCGGAGGCGGCGTTCAACCGCGCCTTCAAGCGGCAGTTCGACGTGCCGCCCGCCCAGTACCGCCGCCTGCGCCGGCAGGAGCGGGAGTAGGCCGAAGATCGCGGCCGTGCCAGCGCGTGCGCC
>JALYWD010000420.1 GCA_030852885.1 Chloroflexota bacterium
TCGCCCAGGGGATCGACGGCATCGTCATCTCCCCGAACGATGGTGCGGCGCTGGCCCCGGCCATCCAGGCCGCCATCGACGCCGGCGTGCCGGTGGTGACGGTGGACCGCAACGTGCCAGACGCTGATACGCTGGCGCACGTGGGCGCGGACAACGTGCGCGGCGGCGAGAAGCAGGCCGAGTACGTGCTGGAATTGCTGCCTGACGGCGGCGAGATTTACGAGCTGCAGGGGCAGCCGGGCGCGACCCCGGCCATCGACCGCCACAAGGGCGTCGAGAACATTCTCGGCGCCCAGGACAAGGTGAAGGTCATCGTCTCCCAGACCGCGAACTTCGCGCGAGACGAGGCCGTGACCGTCTTCGAGTCCGCCCTGGCAGGCAACAACCCGCCCGCCGCGGTAATTGCCGCGAACGACGACATGGCGTTCGGCGTGTCCGAAGTGGCGCAGGCGAACGGCCTGACGATGCCGATCATCGGCTTTGATGCCCTGCCAGAGGCGCTCATCGCCATCCGTGATGGCAACCAGGCCGCGACCATCGAGCAGTTCCCGGGCCAGCAGTCCACCACGGCGATGGATATCCTCCTCGCCTTCCTGGCGGACGGCACGGAGCCGGAGGCGCACGACACGTACCTGGAGCCGGTCCTGATCACCAGGGACAACCTGGCTGACGCCGAGCGCGCCATCGAGGCGGGCGTCGCCGAGGCCGAGGCCACCCCGACGGCGTAAGAGGAAACCCTCACCCCAAGCCCCTCTCCCGGTGCGCGGGAGAGGGGAGACATCCGGCAACTGCGTTGCCAGAATCTGGCGCATCTACGCCGATTTCGGTCCCAGTATCCGGGTGACGAAGCCCCTCTCCCGCGCACCGGGAGCGGGGTTGGGGTGAGGGTTCATCGTGCGACTCTACATGGCCGGACCCATGTTCACCGCCGCCGACGCCGCGTACAACCTGCGGCTGGCGGCGAAACTGCGCTCATTCGGCTTCGAGGTCTTCTGCCCCAACGAGAGCGAGCCGAACGAGAAGACGCGTGAGGACATTACCCCGCGCCTCATCTACGAGGTCGACCTGGCGGCGGTGAAGTGGAGCAACGTGGTGATTTGCCACGTCAGCGAGGATTCTGGCACCAACTGGGAAGCTGGCTTCATGGATTGCCTGTCACGCCATGTGGACCCGGAGCGCTACTATGGCGTGATTGGCCTGGCCACGGACATGCGCCTGCGCACGCGGCCCCACCCAGACAAGCACGGCGTGGAGAACCAGGCGCTGCACATCAACGCGCTGGTTGCGGGCGGGCTTCTGCTCTCGCTCGGTGTCTACCTGGATGAGGACGAGATGATCCAGCGGCTGCTGGAGGTGCGGGATGAGCGAGCAGGCTGACGCGCCGATCATCAACTTCCAGGGCAGCCTGGTTGGCCTTGGGCCGATCCGGCGCGAGTACATCCCCCTCTATCAGCGCTGGATGAACGATTTCGAGACCACGCGATTTCTCGAGATTCAACCTCGTCCGATGACGCTGGAGCAGGAATCCGCCTGGTATGACGACGCGGCTACCGGCGACGGAATCATCTTTACGATCTATGAGCTGGCCACCGGCCGTCCCGTAGGGAACTGCGATATCCAGAACCTCAGCGGGCGCAATCGCCAGGCGGAAGTTGGCATTGTCATTGGTGAGCCAAATGCTCGCGGCAAAGGGTACGGCACGGAGGCGATGCGCCTGCTGGCCGATTACGCCTTCAACGCCCTCAACCTGCACAGCCTGATGCTGTGGACCTACGAGTACAACGTGGCCGGGCGGCGCTGCTACGCCAGGGTTGGATTTCAGGAAGTCGGGCGGCGGCGGGCAAGTCGTTGGTTTGCCGGCCGCTTCTGGGACGAAATCGCCATGGACCTGCTGGCGAGCGAGTTCGAGAGCCCGGTGCTGCGCGCCCTGCTCGCCCCCAGCCGGTAGACCGTTTCCCCCACGGGATCACCCGGTGGAATCACCCATCCGGGTGATGTGGCGCAGGCTGCGCTCAGGCAAACTACGTGTGTTGGCGGGACGCTCCCCAGAGCCCCTATCCCAAGCCCGGAGCGCTTCCGCCACCCGCACCGACATCCCCGGTGCGGTTCCACATAGCGGTTGGGCCTCCCATAGCCTGGCCGTCCTCACTCCCCCGCGCTGTTCCATCACGGCGCGGTTCCCTTCCTTCCAGGCGGGGCGCAGCTCACGAGCCGCGCCCCGCCTTCTTCTTGTGCGGGAGGAGACGGCCTGCGGGCCTCAGGTGGCGCCGCCTTCGGCTCAGGGGGTGTCGGGCTGAAGCCCTCAGGGGGTGAAGGCGAACGGGTTCTAACGCGGGAGGGCTACCACGGTGTCGTATCCGCCCACGCGGCTGAGATCGTCGTGACTCGCGATGCCGGTGTAGCGCAGCGAGGCATCCTCGTAGCGCCGGAATGCGAAGACGGCCTGGTTCATCTGCTCGGTGTTGAAGACGTTCAGTCGCACCAGGAGATGAAAGTCCTCCACGCTCAGGCCGGTCACGGTCTGGAAGAGGTCCGGCTCCAGCCGGGTGATCACATCCTGCAGCGTGTACTCGCGGTAGTCGGTGAGATACATGAAGGCGGGGATGCGCGTGGCGAACTTGATCAGCTTTTCCTGAACCTGCTTCCGCTTCGATTTGTAGTCCTTCTCCTCGGCGGTCAGTTCTTTCGCTTCCGCGGGAGTGAGGCTCCCACCCTTGCCCTTACCCTTCAACTCCTTCACCTTCTCGCTCTTGTTGATGATCGTTTCCAGGACGTGATCGCCCAGGTTGCGCCAATCTTCAATCCGCTCCACCGCCGCCATCGCCTCCGGGCTGTTCAGCACGCGGCGCAAGGTGTCGTTGTCCACGTTCACCAGCAGGGCCGATTCCCACTTGCGCGCCAGCATGGTGGCCGTTGTGCCGGACATGGCGTAGTCCAGCACCCTCCCGGCGTCGAGCGATTCCATCGTCGCGCCGTCGTAGGCCAGCACTGGCAGGAAGGAGATCAGGTCTCGCACTGCCTGCTCCGGGTTCGCCGCTTCCGGGACCAGGCCGATGCCGTAGTCGGATAACTGGCGCAGGGCGCGGGTTGGCGCGAAATCGAAGACGTAGCAGATCGGCTTCAGCACGTCCTCTGCATGTGGGTCATCGCCTTCGGGGTTCTTGATGGTCCACGGCGATTGCACCCGGAACGCCGCCTGAAAGTAGGTCTCCGGCGATTTCAGGTTGCGCAGCATCAGGATGGCGGACCATTCCTTGACCGTGACGCCGGTGGTCAGCTTGCCGCAGGAGAGGGTGATGGTCTTCGTATCGAAGCCGCCCCCGATCGCCTTGCGCACGGGAGGCAGGGCATCCAGCCCGATTCCTGCCGCCGCGCCCGCTGCCACTACTACCGTGTAGTCGTGCCAGAGCACGTTCTGCTTCTCTTCCAGCAGATTGGCCATGGCGTGGCAGGCCGCAACATTGGGCAGGAACCAGAAGGCGTGCTGCATGTAGGGGAGCAACCGCGCGTCGGAGTAGGGAAAGGGCGGCGCGCTCCCGACCTTGAGGCTTTCGTACGAGCGTTGCAGATCGGAGCCCCGGATGATATCGAGCCAGCGCTGCACTTCGCTCTTGTGCGTGAAGGCGGCCAGCACCCCGGAGCCCTCGGCCTTGAAGAACTCGTTCAGGTCGAACTCGTCGTACTCGCCGGTGATGGCGATGGCCAGCAGGTCATCCGGCATCTGGTAGGTGAGCAGGCGCATCTGCGGCAGGGCGGCGTAGGGGTTGCGCTGGCCGGGATGGGCGACGGCGTACTCCGCGCGGGCGCGCTGCTCGTCGGTGTAGGTCCAGTTGAAGATCTGCTCTTCGATGAACTCGCCGGTGGCGAGGGCGCGGAAGGGCGTGCCAGAGAGGTAGAGGTAGGCGCGCGTGG
>JALYWD010000438.1 GCA_030852885.1 Chloroflexota bacterium
GTGAACCAGGGCGTACCGCACGCCGAGTGGCTGCTGGCCGTCACGGGCATCGTCGTGACCGCCTCCGTGATCGTGCATGGCGTTACTGCCACGCCACTGGCCGCCGCCTACGGGAAAGCAATGGAGCGCGAGACGCTGCCCGAGGAGCGGGAGGCGACAGCGCCGGGCCTGTTTGGCGTGGAGCGCCAGGCCGTCTCGTTCATCAGCCCGGAAACCCTGGCTGCCTGGCTGGAAGGTGATGACCCACCGCTGGTGCTGGATGTGCGCAGCCGCGCCGCGGCCGGGCAGGGGAGTGCCATTCCTGGCAGCATCCGCGTGCCCCTCGGCGATATCGAGGCGTGGGCGCATGACCGCTCGCGCGAGCGCCACATCGTCACGTACTGCACCTGCCCGGAAGACGCCTCCGCCGTTCGCGCCGCCGAACTGCTCCAGGCGGAAGGGTTCGCCGTCAGCGCCTTGCGCGGCGGCCTGGAGGCGTGGGACGCGCGCGATCCGGATGGATTGGGGGAGGAGTTGGCGGCGTAGGGAGGCTGGCTGAAAGGCAGATAACAGTCCTTCTCCGCAAACCGCTCGAGACTCAATTTTTCCTACACGAGCTCACCATCGTGCTGGCATGACGCTCCCGTGGTTAGAGGTTGGTCATGGCCTCCGCTTGCTCCGAGTACCGCCCGCCCTGAATGGAGACCTGCGAGGTAACTACTTCGATCTCCTGCAGGTCCTCAGGGGTCAGAACCACGTCTACCGCGCCGAGGTTCTCCTCAAGGCGCGCCAACGTCCGGCCACCGGGGATGGGCACAATCCAGGGCTTCTGGGCCAGTAGCCAGGCCAGCGCAAGTCGGGCCGGTGTGGTCTGCAGGCGACGAGCGATCTCGCTGAGGCGATTGACCAGGAGCTGATTGACTTCTCGCGCCTCCGGCGTGAAGCGGGGAATCGAACTGCGGATGTCCGAACTCTCGAACGTGGTGCTGTCCGTGACCGTGCCGGTGAGGAAGCCCTTGCCGAGTGGGCTGAAGGGCACGAAACCAATGCCAAGCTCATCGCAGGCCGGCAGGACCTCTTCTTCGGGTCGTCGCCACCACAGGGAGTACTCACTCTGGACGGCCGTGACCGGCTGCACGGCATGAGCACGCCGAATCGTGGCCGCGGCCGCCTCTGAGAGGCCGAAGCGCTTGACCTTGCCTGCGGCTATCAGGTCGTTGACCGCCCCAGCCACCTCTTCGATCGGCACGTCCGGATCGACGCGGTGCTGGTAGTAGAGGTCGAGCGCCTCCACGCCAAGGCGCTTGAGGGAGCCTTCCGTCATCTGCTTGATGTACTCGGGCCGGCTGTTGACGGCTCCGCTGGCTTTTCCCGTCTCCGGATCGATGTCCCAACCGAACTTGGTGGCGATGACGACCTGCCCCTTGTAGGGAGCCAGCGCCTTACCAACGAATGTTTCGTTGGCGAATGGACCGTAGATCTGGGCAGTATCGAAGAAGGTCACCCCACGATCTACTGCCGCATGGACGTGGGCGATCATGTCCTGCCGGTCTGGTACTCGGCTGTAGCCGCCAGTCATGCTCATGCAGCCGAGGCCGATGGCTGAGACGTCTAGACCGTTCTGTCCGAGTGTGCGTGTCTGCACGGATCGTCTCCCCATAAATGCGCTCCGGCTCACGACGGGAGCAGGCCGGTGCTTCGCAGCCACGCCTCGACAGCAGGGCCGCCATCCTGGACTTCCTCGCCCTGCACCGCGAGTCCTTCCCCGATGGTCGAGCCCGGGCACAAGGTGGCGTAGTCGCGCTCCGTCGAGCCCAGCCCGCTAACGGCGTACGTCACGACGGGATAGACGGTCTTTCCGGTGAAGTCAAAGCTCTCGGCGAACGTGGACATGATCATCGGCGCCCGCACGTTCCAGATTGGGCTCCCCAGCAGAACTACGTCGTAGCCCTCGATGGAGATCAGCGGATTGGCGATCGCTGGACGGGCGTCGGTGTCCTGCTCCTGGACATTCTGGGCACGGGTCTCTTCGTAATCCCATGGGTACGGATCGACCGGCTCGATACGGTAGACGTCACAGGGGATCTGCTCGCTAATCATGCCGGCCAGGACCTCAGTGTTGCCCACCTCGAGGTCGATGCGGTCACCGTAGTAGTAGTTCTCACCCGCCCGCGAGAAGTAGGCGAGCAAGATTCGGCTCGCCTCCGGCGTCGATTCGCTCGACTCCGGCGACGACTCGGTAACCTGGATGTGAGGCGCCGCGCCGGTCACCGCTGCCACCTGGGTGTGCAGCGCCGCAGCCGCCGCGCCACTGAGGCTGCGGCGGAGGAATGCGCGCCGCCCTAACGCTTTCCGGTTGGCTCCCAAGCGGGAGATCCTCTCGTTCGCCAGCATCATGACGAGACCGGAGTGGCGGTGGCGCCAGCTGCCACCTGAGCGTCAATCCATTCCAGGATGAGATCGGCGATCTGCAGGTTGTTCTTGTCCATCATGATCATGTGGCTGTTGCCATGGATGCCGAGGTCCGGCGGGTGCAGCATCTCCGCGTTGCCGCCTGCGGTGTTGAGGCGATCAACGAACGCCATGCAGTCGTCATAGGCGTTCTGCCAGGTGACCGGTGTGCCGGTCGTGGCGTCGAGGTGATCGCCAAACACGGTCAGGATCGGGATACCCGCCAACGCGGTGATCTGCTCATCGGTGAAGTCCGCCGAGCGGCAGGTGCCTGGCTCGATCACGATCAGCCCGGCGATTCCGGTCGGATCGGCCAGCGCGGCACCCACGGGCAGCATGCCAGACTGTGAGTGGCCCAGGAGCACGGCGCCGTCAAGTTGCCCCGCCAGATCGGCCACAGCCGCGATGTTGGGGTTGGGGGTCGGCAGGACGGCGTTCAGGTCTGGGATGGCTTGCCCGGCGAAGGCGCCAGCCGCCTCAACCGGGAACTGCTCGTCAGGGAACGCGATGCCGGCGGTGGGACCAAAGCGAAACTGCGTCCAGACCAACTCGTCACCGAAGCGCCAGAAATTCGGCAGCTCGCTGAGCGGCTGCTCTCCGGCACGCACCTCGTTGTAGGTCGCGATATCGAAGCCAGAGCGGGCGCGGGAGACCTGATCCGGGACATAGACCGGATGGCCCTGGCGGACGAAGTACTCGTACCTGCCCATACGGCCATCCGGGGTCGTGTCGTAGCTCTTGCCGCTCAGGGTGGCCCCATGCACCATCACGACCGGGAGCCCGTTGTCTGCCACCGGCACCATGTATTCCACATACATCTGGTTGATGGTGACGTGGCCAGCCGGTTGTTCGGCGGCATCAGTGAAGAACGAGAGCTGGTCGGAGGTCTGCTCCACCGACTCCCCGCCGACGATGAAACTGCCTCGGCTCTGGAGTTCCAGTGGTTCGCTAGAGACCTGGATATCTGTCAGGTCCTGTGCCTGACTCGTCATCGACGAACCAAGCACGCTCAGCACCAGGGCGCCACCAACGGCGGCGCGAGCGATGGTTTTCGGGGACCGAAGGCCTGCAATCATCTTCAGTGAGCTCCTTCTCTACGGCATACGAGCCGTTTAGCGATCAGTCATGGCCAAGACCGCCTCAGGCAGGCGCGCACCCTGGATGGTGATCTGCGACGCCGCCCGGTCGATCTCCTGCAGTTCGTCGGTGGCGAGGTCAAGCTCGGCGGCTCCGAGGTTCTCCTCGAGGCGGTGCAGCTTGGTGGTTCCAGGAATGGGTACGATCCAGGGCTTTTGGGCGAGGAGCCAGGCCAGGGCGATTTGCGCCGGCGTGGCCCCCTTGCCCTCCGCGATCCGGCTCAACAGGTCGACCAGCGCCTGGTTCGCTTCACGGGCTTCCGGAGCAAAGCGCGGGGACTGGGTGCGGAAGTCCGTGGGATCGAAGGTCGTGGAGGCCGTAATCTTCCCGGTGAGGAAGCCGGCTCCGAGCGGGCTGAAGGGCACGAAGCCAATACCCAACTCCTCGCAGGCCGCCAGGACGCCGTTGTGCTCGACGTCGCGTGTCCACAGCGAATACTCGCTCTGGACCGCAGTGAGCGGCTGCACGGCGTGGGCACGGCGAATCGTCTGTGCGCTCGCTTCTGACAGACCGAAGTGCGTGACCTTGCCCTGCCCAATCAGGTCCTTCACTGTGCCCGCCACGTCTTCGATGGGCACATTGGGATCGACCCGGTGCTGGTAGAGCAGGTCGATGTGCTCGACCTGCAGGCGTCCGAGCATGGCATCGACCACCTGCCGGATGTGCTCCGGCCGGCTGTCGAGGCCGTAGCGCGTGCCGTCCGGGTTGATACCAAACCCGAACTTGGTGGCGATCACCACCTGGTCACGGAATGGTGCGAGCGCCTCGCCCACGAGTTCTTCGTTGGTGAAGGGGCCGTAGGCTTCGGCAGTATCGAAGAGGGTCACCCCTCGCTCGACGGCCCCGTGAAGAAGAGGGATACCTGTCTGTTGGTCTGCCGGACCGTAAGTACCGCTCAGGCCCATGCACCCCAGTCCGAGTGCTGAGACCTTCAAGCCGCTGTTTCCCAGTTCGCGTGTCTGCATCATGTGCTCCTGTGCTCCTGGTTCGGGGAAGCCTTACTCCTGAAGTGGTGCCTCGACGCCCGAGAAGGCCAGTACCTGGTCCGGCAGACGCTGCCCCTGGATCTCGATCGCCCGGACGGCTGCGTCCAGTTCCGCGAGTTCGTCAGCGGTAAATCTCACGTTGACGGCGCTGGTGTTCTCGACCATGTGCGCCATGACCGTCGTCCCCGGGATGGGCACGATCCACGGCTTCTGCGCCATCAGCCAGGCAAGGGCAATCTGGGAGGGAGCCGCCTGCTTGCGCTCTGCCCACTGCTTGACTACGTCGACGAGTTGCAGGTTGTGGGGCAGGTTCTCCTCCGAGAAGCGGGTCTCGCTGGCACGGATATCACCGGGGCGAACCGCGTCTCCGCGTCGATCCAGCCGGTCAGGAACTGCACCCCAAGCGGGCTCCACGGCACGAAGCCGCTGCCCAGCTCCTCGCACGTGGGGATGACCTCATCCTCGGGTCCACGCCAGAACATCGAGTACTCGCTCTGGACAGCCGTGACCGGCAGGGCGGCGTTCGCCCGACGCAGGGTTTCGAGGCCCATCTCCGAGAGCCCCCAGTGCAGGACCTTGCCCTCATCCATTAACTCCTTGACGGCGCCCGCCACCTCCTCGATCGGGACTGCAGGATCGACGCGGTGCTGATAGAGCAGATCAATACGATCGGTGCGCAAGCGCTGCAGCGAGCCCTCGACGGCGACCTTGATGTGCTCTGGCGTGCTGTTGAGGCCACCCGTCCGGTCACCCGTCTCCGGATCGATGTCCCAGCCGAACTTCGAGGTGATCACCACGTCGTCGCGGAAGGACTCGATGGCTTCACCGAGGATGCGTTCACACTCGAACGGGCCGTACGCTTCGGCGGTATCGAAGAAGCGGACGCCCTGGTCGTAGGCGGCGCGGATCAGAGCGATCATCTCGGGGCGGTACGGCACCGTCGTTTGATACGTGCGGCTCATGTTCTGGACGCCCAGCCCAATGCCGGTGACTTCCAGTGAGCCCAGCATCCGCCGTTCAATCGTCCCGGCGACTGGTGTTCCGCTCGACCCTGCCTCCTGCGCGTTCGCCTGTGCCGCAGCACCGCCCAGCATGGAGGCGGCGGTGAGTCCCCCTGCGGCCCGCAGGAGCGAGCGGCGTCCGATGGCCTGGTTGCGCTCAGCGTTCATAGTGGCCAGTCCGGTCATTGCGGTGATCTCCTTGGCGATATCACAGGCGGGCTTTCGGCTCACCGTGTTGGACGCGCGATTGCATGAAACTCCAACACTTCTGCGCAAAGTGCGGTAGCGTTTCCGCTTCAGTGCTAGTCTATGTTCTATGGCTGACAGGATTTTAGAACGATGCTCCAGAATCTTTGGATGATTCTGCAAAGAGATGGGAAGTCATATGCAAATCATGGCGAGTGAACGTTGCGTGGGCGACCGCCTGCGGGAGCAGACGAGCCGTACGGAGTTAACGGAACGACTTGCACATGCCGTGCCCGACGACGGCGTGGTGGAACCGCTGGGGGGCCTGCGGTTGGGGCGCGCGTCGGCGCCAACGGCGCTGGTGCGCAGCGTGTACATCCCGGCCCTCTGCGTGATCGCCCAGGGCAGCAAGGAGCTCTGGCTCGGTGATGAGCAGTATCGCTATAACCCAGCCCACTACCTGATCACCACGGCCTCACTGCCGGTCGCCAGTCAAATCACGGAAGCATCGCCGGAGCAGCCGTTCTTGACCGTCATGCTTCAGCTCGACCCGGCGGTCGTGGGGTCTGTGATGGTTGAGGCCGGGTACCCGGTGCCACGAGAGCAATCGTCGGTGCGGGCGATTGCAGTGAGTCCGCTCGATGCCGAGCTGCTGGATGCGGTGGTGCGACTCATTCGACTGGTGAACGCCCCCACTGATGCCCGGGTGCTCGCGCCGCTGGTGACGCGTGAGATCGTGTACCGCCTCCTGGCCGGAGAGCAGGGCGAGCGCCTCCGGCAGATCGCGACCCTCGGTGGTCAGCAGCACCGGATCGTGAAGATGATCGAACATCTGCGCACCAGCTTCGACCAGCCACTGCGCATCGAGGATCTGGCACACGAGTTGGGCATGAGCGTCTCAGGCT
>JALYWD010000449.1 GCA_030852885.1 Chloroflexota bacterium
GTTGGCGCTAGAGGGCGCGACGGCCGGTGATGAGCTGGTAGAGCAGCACGATCACGGCAATGACGAGCAACAGGTGGATCAGGGCTCCGCCGACGTGCACCACCAGAAAACCCGCGAGCCACAACACCACCAGGATGACGATCAGTGCCCAGAGCATCGGAGCCTCCTGTACGTTCCGCGACCGTCCACCCGTGATCGTTGCCAGATCAACGCATACCGCGGGCCATCTCTCCCGGGCCTCTGTCGCACTGGCGCAGTGGTCATGAGGATGACGGCTGTGCCCACACGTGCAGCAATCCGCGGCCATACAGCGGGTTGCCAAGGAGATAGCCATCCTGGAACCATTTTTCCGCGTCTTGAGCGGAGTCGAGAACGCCTGGTGCGAATTCCTGCCACCAGATGTGGCAGCGACCCAGAACCTCACGTCTGGCCCGCCGGAGGCTAAAGACCTCCGGCTACCCTCAACGGAAGGCCCATGAATGGGCCTGAAACAGACAGTTCTTCGTGAGGTTACAACGTCCCCTTGCTAAAGTATCGTCCAGGGACAGCCCCGCAAAAGATGCTGCTGGCAAAATCTGAACGGCCCGTTGACGCGGGTGAAACGGGCGACCATCTTGACCACTGTACGCTGTGCGCCCCACCCCGGAGCGGCCAGAAGCCCCTCTCCCGGAGCGCGGTTGGCAGGGGAAGGTTTGGAGCATGTCGAGGGTTCTTCCTGGACGGCGTGCCAGGTGAATTTGCCAGAAGTATCGTAAACGGGGCTGATGCTGGACAATAGCTCGGCAACATGACGCATGATCCTGACAAGATGCGGTCCCTTTCAGGCCCATTCATGGGCCTTCCGTGGGGTGTAGCCGGGAGTCTTTAGCTCCCGGCGGGCCGAGCGGGGCCTCCCGCTTCGCCGTCGCCTCATCCGCCACCCGGAACGCCGGGAGGTCGCGGCGCGCGGGCGCGTCAACGTTGGTCACCCCGTGGCCGCGCACATCCTCCTGCCCCGCGGACAGCTAGCCAGGTCCAGGCGGCTCGGGGCTGGCGGAACTGTTCCAGGGCGCGGGATTGAAGATCGACCGCAGGATCGCCTGCACCTCAGGTGGCTCATTGGCCGTCACGTGAAAGCTTGCCCAGATGAGGGAGACCACCAGCACCATCAGCAGCGGCGGGGCACACAGGAAGACCAGGCGCGGCCCAAGCACCGTGGCGATAGCGCCCAGGGCGACCAGGGTCACCAGCACCAGGAGATTGTCGAGCAGTTCCTGCATGCCAAACGTCGTGGCCTGGCGGGCGAGCATCACATAGCGATTGACATACGTCTGCACGGCGGCACTCGCCGCGGTCGAGCCGAACATCGTCAGGATCGAGATCAACCCGGCCGCCTTCATCTGCGGGCTGAGGTGGAAGCCGAACAGATCGAGGAGCCCCAGCGGGCTGAGTGGGGCGAGGAACGGCGTCACCTGCTCGATCAAGCCAAAGAGCGCGAACCCCAGGCTGAGGATCGCGAGGGCGTAAATGAGCAGCGCGCGCTCGCCGCGATGGTCCATCAGCCAGGGCCCCAGCGCCGACCCGGCCAGAAACCCGAGCCCGCCCGGCGCAATGATGAAGACCGTGTTGGTCGGGTTGGCGCCGAGGACATCCCGCACATAGACCGGCAGCAGGCTGTTCATCCCTTCATACAGCGCCGCCGCCATCCCACCCACCAGGATCATCGCCGCGAAGCGCCGGTTCTCCAGCACCCACGCGGCGGTGCGGCGCGGTGATGGCACGGCCGTGTGCCACTTCACGCCACGGAGCGCCTGCATGAGCGGCGGCGTCGAGGCAGCGGCGGGCAGCTGCCAGACCCGCACGGCGCTCAGGGCGAGCGCCACCCCGGAGGCGTAAATCACCGCCGTCATCGTGGCCACATTGATAAGCACCGGCGCCACAAATGCCGATCCCACCGCCGCGCCAATCCCACTCGCCACGCTGAGAATCGCGGCCGCCACGGCCACTTGCGCCGGGATCGTGACCTCCGCCGTCGCCGCCTTGATGGCAGGTGTGCCGAGTTGCCCAAGGGTCGTTTCAATGAAGACGAGAAAGAGCAGGCTGCCAAGACTCGATCCCCAGAAGGTGGGCACGATGAAACAGGCCGCCGCCTGCAGCGTGTAGGTGACGATCAGCGCGGAGCGGGATGTCATCAGCTCGGCCAGTGCGCCGCCCCCGAGGCCAAAGAGGAGGGCGGTCAGGAACCGGAGCGCCCCCACCAGCGAGATAACGGCCTGCGCGGTCCCCGTCGTTGCCAGGTACACCATCACCCCGTAGGCCAGGGTGGTCAGCCCCAGGCTGGTGCAGAAGCGCACCAGCGTCAGGATGCGCACCCTGGGGTCATGCAAAACGTGCCGTTGCAGTTGCTGCTCGCGCTCCTGGACGCTCATGCCCGGGGGAAGCCCGTTACGGTCGAGGATGTCCGGCGGCAGTGACGGAGCAGGCATTCAGGAGTATCCCCGTGGCGACAGGCCAGGCAACGTGTGAATCGGCCATGTTCATGTCATGAGTAGCCGCATTATGATATGGCATGTTCCCGTAAGTGCTCCGCAGAGGCAAAGCTGTGGACAGTGACCGCTTCGACGCAATCGCACGGACGCTCGCGCGGCGTCCATCGCGCAGGCGCATGCTTGGCGCCTTGCTCGCGGCGTTGGCCGGAACGCGTTCCGGGAGCGTGGGAGCGGAAGACAACGCGGCTATCGCGGGCAACGGTGGCCGCGCCAATGCCCACGCCAATGGCGGCGCACTCCGGGTCGGGAACATCAACAGCGGGGGCAACACCATTGCCGCCGGCGACACGGTTGGCGATGTCCAGGTGTATGGCGGCAGGGTCGTGAACACGACCAGCGTGGACCTTGCCGCCGATGACGGAACGGCCATTGCCGATGCCAGCGGTGGCGATCACAACCTCGCCGCCGTGATTGAGCCCGGCCCGGAGGCAGAGGAACCGGACGAGCCGGAGCCCGGCTACGCGGACTACCCGTACCCCGACTATGACGATGAGATCGTGACCGAGTCGGACGAAGATATCTCGCCAGAAGGGGAGATCGCACCCGATCCGGACAACGGGCCGGGCACCGTACCCGAGCTAGAACCAGAACCCGAGCCCGAACCGGAGCCCGAGGAGCCCGAGGAGCCCGAACCGGAGCCAGGGCCGGATTGCCCCTGCGAGAAGGGCCATTCGTACTGCCCCAGCACGAACAGTAACGAAAATCGTTGCTGTCCCAATCAATGTGGGCGAGTCCCGGACGGCTCGGTGTGCTGTGGCTGCGGACCA
>JALYWD010000626.1 GCA_030852885.1 Chloroflexota bacterium
CACCGATCCCGGAAAGCGGCGCTTCCGGCGCGAACGGGACACGGATGGTGCGGTCGAAGACGACCTGCTCGGGGTCGGTCAGCACACCCTCGCGGTCGAAGGCAAACTCCCACTCGCCATCGAGCGAGATCCAGCCATCGCGCTGGAGCTGCGGGCGCGGGTACTCGGGCGAGAGCGCGGGTGCGCCCGGCAGCGCATCGGCTGTCACGCGCTCCGGGCCAGTGCTGGAAGTGGCCACGGCGTCGCGTTGGCTGGCGGCTTTCATGATGTCTTGCTCCCTGGTTGCAACGCGGGGTACAGGCGCAACGTTCCTCGCGTCAGAGTAGGAAAAGCGATCTTTATCGTCAGCGAACGCACACTATCGCCCCCGCGATGCGCTGCCCGGCCGCCAGGAAAGCCGCGTGAGGGCGGCGCTGGCGACCACCAGCAAGCCCGCCAGGGCGGTGGGGAGGTCGATGACCTCGCCCAGGAAAAGCGCGGCCCAGGACATGGTCATGACGGGTTGCACCAACTGGATCTGCCCGACACGGGCGATACCACCCAGCGCCAGGCCCCGGTACCAGGCGAAGAAGCCGAGGAACATGCTGATCACCGAGACGTAGGCGAAACCCAACCACGCCCCTGGGCTGGCGTGCAGCCCGTGCTGCTCCACAATCGCCAGCGCCACCGGGATGATGAGGACCGGCGCGGAGATAAGCAGCGCCCAGCAGATCACGCGCCAGCCGCCGAGATCGCGCGCCAGGCGGCCGCCCTCCGCGTAGCCCACGGCTGCCGACGCCACCGCGCAGAGCAGGAGCAGGTCCGCGAACTGCGGCTGCCCGGCGCCCTGCACCACCGCGAAGACGAGCACCGCGGCCACGCCGGCGGCCACCGCGAACCAGAAGGAACGCGGCGGGCGCTCACCACCCCGCAGTACCGCCATCACGGCGGTCAGGGCCGGCAGCAGGCCAACCACCACTGCGCCGTGGGACGCCGGAACATGCTGAAGCGCGACCGCGGTCAGCAGCGGGAAGCCCACCACCACGCCCACCGCCACAATGACCAGGCTGCCCCAGTAGCGCCGGGCCGGTGGCCGCTCCCGCAGGGCCAGCAGCAGCACGGCCGCCAGCAGGGCGGCGATGAGGGCTCGCCCCAGCCCTACCACCGTGCCGCCGAGATCCGCCACGGCCAGGCGAGTGGCCGGCAGGGTGAAGCTGAAAGCCAGCACGCCCACAAAGCCCCAGAGGAAGCCAGTGCGCACCCGGTCGTTACCAGGAGAGATGGAGGCGATGGGAGCCGGAGCGGACGCCACAGCGTCGGACGGAGCAAGGGGTGTCATCCCGCCACTATACGCGCCACGGAACGCATTTCGTGCGAACCTATGCGCGGTTGGAAATCACCCATGGGGAGAGCGTGTGAACAGGCTCCTGCTGGAGAACCAGGCCGCTGTGGTGACGGGCGGCGGCAAGGGCATTGGCCGTGGCATTGCGCGACGGCTGGCTGCGGAAGGCGCGGCGGTCGCCATCTGCGGGCGCGAGGCCGCGGCCATTGACGCGACGGCCAGCGAGATCGTGGCCAACGGCGGCAAAGCGATGGCCCGCGTCGTGGATGTCTCGGACGCGGAGGCGGTCACTGCCTTCATCACGGAGGCGCACGAGAGCTTCGGGCGGCTCGATGTACTGGTGAACAACGCCGCCCTGACCGCCATGAGCCGCATCGGGTTCGCCGCCGTGCCCGATATGCCGCTGGCGGAGTGGCAGCGGGTGATGGAGATCAACCTCTCCAGCGTCTACTACGCCTCGCACGTTGCCGGGCAGATCATGCGGGAGCAGCGATCCGGCAGCATCATCTCAGTTTCCTCCGTCCACGCGCACGTCCCGAACGCGCTGACCCCTCACTACGACGTCTCGAAAGCGGGCATCGAAGCCCTCACGCGCAGCATGGCGCTCTACTTCGGGCGCTTCAACGTGCGGGCCAACGCCGTGGCCCCTGGCCCCATCGTCGATCCCCAGGGCGCGGGCGGGGACTTCTTCACGCCGGAGGAGCGCGCCTCGCAGCAGCGCAGCACCGCCCTTGGCCGTGCGGGCACCCCGGCGGAAGTGGCGGCGCTCGTCGCGTTCCTCGCGTCAGATGAAGCCAGCTACATCACCGGCACGACGGTGCTGGTGGATGGCGGCTTCCTGCTGCGCCACGCCGGCATGCAGGACGGCTCGTAAGCAGGTGAGCGAACCGGCGCCGCCACCCGAGTCCACGTCGTTCCTGGCGGAATCGCTGCCGGCTGTCCCGGGCATCGGGGCGGCGCAGCGGCTCGTGGAATCGGTGCTGCTGGCGGCGGCGACCTCAACCGGGCTCTATCTCGTCGGCTCGGTCTACATCGACGCCTACTACGGCCGCATGTCCATTGATGCGACATCGCTCGATCTCGCGCCGCCCTTTGTAGCGCTGCAGGCCCTGCACGTCTTGCCGAGTCTCCTGGAGTATCCGATCACGCTGGGCATCCTGGTCGGGCTCTACCGGCTGCTGGGCCGGCGCCTGGGGAGGGTGCGCGATGCCTACGACTGGATGCGCAGCCGCTTGGGCCGCGTCTTCCTCTTCCTGATCAACCTGATCGTCGTCTCGCCGCTGCTGCTGGCCACAATCCGCTCCATCATCGATCCGCTGAACATGATGTCGGCGTCCGTGGTGAGCGAGGTAAGCGAGTTGATGCAGGTCTTCGGCAGCCTGCTCCTGGTCTACGTGCTCTGGCTCAGTTTCAGCGCGCGCCGCGACATCCTGAGCGAACTGCGGCGCCACCGCTGGGTGCCCATTGTGCTGCTGGGCATGCTCTACCTGCTGGACGCGCTGATCTCGTCCGCCCACGGCGCGGCCCAGGACGCCGAGTTGCTGATGAGCGGCTTCTCCTCGTCCAGCCTCGCCATCACCTTTGATGATCCGTCCGGGGAGCTGGCTGACCTGGAGCAGAAGGAGCTGCTGCTGGTCATTGCGCGGAACGGCATCTTCTACGTGGTCGAGCGGCAGCCCTACCCTGCCAGCACCCAACCGGTCTCCTACATGATCCCGGTAGCCCAGATCGCCAACGCCCGGGTGCAACGCGTGGTGCCTGCCACGCAGGAACTGACGGCCGTGACGCCCGGTGGAGTTCCAGTCGCGCCCTGATGCGAGATGCAGACGGGTGGGTATTGGACGACCTCTTCGGCCATCTGCCTCCGGCGGAGCTGGCCCGGGTGAAGGCCCAGCTTGATCACCTGCACTTGCAGAAGGTGGCCCTGGCCGACGAAGTTCTCATTCTCAATCTCGGTGGCTCCATCGGTGAATCCACGCGCCGGGAGCGCGACTACGCGCTCCGGCTTGGCAAGCGCGTGCGCTATCTGGAGCCGATCGGTGCCTGACCAGCCGGCTCACGGCTCCCGGGTCACCGGCGCTCCGACCTGCTCCAGCAAGCCGGCGACATCCATCTCGGTCTGGAACTCGGCGATCTTTCCGCACTGCACGGTAAAGAACGAGATGCCCGTGTACTCCACCGGGTTCCCGGTCGCGGCGAAGCCAAGGAGTTCGCCGTCATGCGTCCCATGGATCGTCCACCGCGCGGCCGCCTGGTCCCCCTGGACGACTGCCTCGTCAAACGTCCATTCCAGGTCTGGCAGCGCGGTCAGGAAGCCGCTGATCTGCTCCCCGCCCGCGACGATGCCGACCACGTCTGGCCCGTTCGCCGCTCCGTGCAGATACCCCTCCGCGACGATCTCCGGCAGGATATCGATGTTCCCCGTGTTGTAGACCTCGGCGCGGAGCCGGTCAACAACGGCGAGCACGTCCTCAGGGCTCTGCGGGGCACAGCTTGCACTCTCGCTCGCCCCCTCCGGAGTGGCTGCCGGATAGGCCGGCGCAGCGGCCATCCGCGCGGCCGGGCCCTCCGCGGCGAGGGTGCCGAACTGTCGGAGCCGGTCGAGCTGATTCACCTCAGCCCACATTTCGGTGATCTGCCCGCAGGCAACGTGGGCAAAGGCGCTGTGATTCCAGGTGATGGTGTTGCCGGTCGGCTCCAGGCCGCGAAACTCCCCGCTGTGCACCCCTTCGACGAGGTAGCGCACGGCGACGGTATCCCCGCTGGCGACCGACGTGAGAAACCCATACTGGATGCCGGGCAAGCCGGTCAGCGCCTCACCGTAGATCCGCTTCAGCGCCTCGAGCCCGCTTTCATCGCCGACGGTCGCCCCGGCGTAGACGACATTAGGCGTCACGACCTCATCGAACACGTCCAGGTTTCCCCTGTTGACGCCCTCCTCGAAGAAGCGCCGCACGACCGCGACATTCGCCTCGGGCGTCCCGGCTGGGCACGTGGCTGCCGGCGTTGCCTCCTGGGCCAGGCCGACGGGAGCGGACGATCCCATTGTCCCCAGAAGTATCCCGAGTCCTACCAGGAAACGAGCGGCGGATTTCCTGTTCATGCGGCTCCTCACTTGTCAGTCCGTCTCACCGACGAGACCCGGCACCAGCATCAGGCATCGGCCAGTGCGGTCACCAGGAACATCTTGTAATCGCTGGAGTCCGATTGTCGTTCGACCTTGAACGATTTTCTGTCCCAATCGAGTTGGTAGCTGTCCCCGACATCGAGTTTATGAAACGACATGGTCGTGCTATGGACCACGGCGGAACTGGGGTGGGGGTGCGAACCATCAGCATTGAGGACGTTCTGGGCCTTGTCATAGTCCGCTGAAGGATCGCCAAAAGGATAATTCGTTGCCTGGAAATAGAGTTTGTCTGTCCACCCTGGCCAATCGACGACGAGTGTGACCGCGGATTCGACATTGCCATCCGGCTCAGTGACAGACAGGATGGCCGGCTTGTCGTGTGGACCGAAGACGTAATTCACATCACCATTCACACCAAAGACCCGAATGTCATATATGTCCGAGTTCTGGTGAGCGTACGCAACTGAGGTACCCAGGCCGAAAACGCCTCCGAGGCCGCCGCCGCCATTATTGTTGTTGTTGTTGTTATTCTGGTTGTTGTTATTGTTGCTCGTCTGGTTGTTGTCCTGGTTGTCCTGATTCTTGTTGCGTTGCTTGCGGTTGCGCCGCTTGCTGCGGGCTTGCAGGTGCTCGTGCGGGCGCTTGCCCGCCTGCGTCCCCTGCCCCACCACCGCAAGGAGTCCGCTCACTCCACCCACCGCAAGTGCGCGTAGCGCTCCGCGTCGGGACAGGCCCGGGCCGAGGGTCCGGCAGATTTGGTCAATGCGTTCCTGATCCATCTGTGTACTCCGTGTGCCTATCACGCCACCACATGACGCCGATGGCGTCATCCGGATGATCCATCACGGTGGATGGGACCTGTTCCGCAGTATGGGTCGATGACAGCAGGGGGGCATCTATCGAAAGTCGTATTTCGCGGGGCAGGCGATCAGCAACGCCTGCGCTCCGGATGGGCCACTGGCTGCGACCGTCGCACCGTAGAGCACAGGGCGAAGCGATGAACTGGGGATTGTTCTCACGGGCGAGGTCAGGACAGCAGCGGCAACTGGGCGCGGTGAGACCTGGAGCTTCCCTTATCCTCGAAGCAAGACCGCATCAACCAGTTGCATACCGGGTGTATGCTGCTTCGTAGCGACATCACCAGCGGTGATGGCGACTCTGCGCCTTTGTGGCGCATGATATCCACCACCCTCAGGCGTGTCGGGAGGATCAGGCTATGGATGCCAATGGCTTCGACGCCCTTGCGCGCACGCTCACCGACGCGCGCTCCCGCCGCGGCGCGCTCGCTTCACTACTGGCTGGCACGTTTGGTCTGGCTGCGCTAACCGAGACCGCGGCGAAGAAGAAGAAGCCCTGTCCGCCCTGCAAGAAGCGAAAAAAGGGGAAGTGCAAGGCGAAGCTCCCGGACGGAACGGCCTGTGAGAGCGGGACGTGCCAGGGCGGCCGCTGCGTTACGCATCCGTGTCGCGACGGCATCAGGAACGGCAACGAGACGGACATTGACTGCGGCGGCGGGTCCTGCCCCCGCTGCATCAACGGGCAGTCCTGCCTCTCCCGCAACGATTGCGCCGGGGCGTACTGCCTGGATACCGTCTGCCAGGAGTGCCTGACA
>JALYWD010000490.1 GCA_030852885.1 Chloroflexota bacterium
GGGATCGCCTGTACCCCGCGAACAGTGAGCCTTCGCAGTACAGTAACGCCACGGGCGATGCCTATGCGCCCGGTATGGCCGGGGAAGAGCCCTTGCTGCCGCGCCAGCAGCGCCGCCAGCGCAGCGCGCTGCGTGGGGTGCTGGGCACGCTCCTGGTGGTGGCCGCCCTGGCGGCGGCGGCGTGGTACTTCCGCGCCCCGTTGCAGAACCTGATTTCACCGGCCGCGCCAACGCCAACCGTGGTCGCGCAGCCGATCAGCACGGATGAGAACCCTGAGGTGCCCATCGCGGCCACTCCCGGGGCCACGGGGGACGCGCCGGAATCCGCCGCCCTCCCGAACGCCCTGGCGACCGTGACGCCAACTGCTGCCCCCCAGGCAACGACGAGCGCCGGCCCAGTCCAGGAAGAGGAGCAGCCAGCAGCCGAGGATGAGGGCCAACCAGCGACTGAACCGGATCGGGATATCTCCGCGCAGACGTTGCCCCTTCTCGATTTCCTGCCCTCGCAGGAGCAGGTGCCGGCGGGCCTGGTGCTGGCGGACGAGGCCGAGCGCAGCAAGCAGGATGTGGCGGCGGCGCTGGGCGGCACCGATGAGGCGTTCCAGTTGCTCGATGACTGGGGCTGGAGCGGCAACGCCTTCCGGGATTTCGTGCTGCCCCAGGACGCCGAACCGGGCCCCAGCGGCACCACCTTCCTGAACGTCAGCGTGCACCGCTTTGCCGACGCGGAGTCAGCAGCCAATGCGCTCATTTACTTCTCCGACCAGGTCGTGATCGGCCAGGGCTTGCAGGATGTGGAAGCCCCGGCGATCGGGGAGACAGCGCGGCTACTGAAGGGTGCGCCCGATGGCGTGCCACTGACGATCTTCTACGTGCAGGATGGCCCGATCCTGTACCGCATGGGTGGCTCCAGCGCCAACGCCGACAGCGATCCCACGGCGGACGTGGTGGCGGTTGCGCAGGCGCTCATCCCGGGGCAGTCGTAGGCCGTGCTGGATCGCGAGAACCTCCCCGGCGTCATCCTGCTCGCGCTCTGCACGGTGGTTGCAGGGGTCCTGATCTACAGCATCGTCACGGGTACGCGCTTTGTCTGGACCGGCCCGGGCTGGGTGTCCATTGTGCTGGTGGTGCTCTTCATGGGGGCCACAGCCTGGGGCTTCGTTCGGCAGCCGGGCCGGCGCTGGCGCTGGCCGTGGGACCGCCGGGACTAACGCCTGGGATTCCCCGGAACCGGTCATTACCCCCGAACTCCGCTTCCTGACAGACGACCGGTCGGTACCGGAGCGCGGCCGGCAGGGCGCGGCTACGACTTCGGGCGCAGCGCCTGGGCCAGGCCATCGCCAAGGAGGCCGAAGCCCGCGCCAAGGATGAGCACGGCGATACCGGGGAAGGTCATCAGGCGCCAGTCACGCAGGAAGAAGTCGCGCGCCTCGGCCACCATCAGGCCCCACTCCGGGTTGGGCGGCTGCTCGCCCAGCCCCAGGAAGGAGAGGGACGAGGTCACCAGCACGTTGAGCACAATATCCGCCATGGCGAAGACGATTGCGGCGGAAATCACGTTCGGCAGGATGTGGCGCAGCATGATGCGGAACTCGCCCATGCCCACCACCCGTGCCGCCTCGACATACTCCAGGCGGCTCGCCACCAGGGTCTCCGCGCGCACGATGCGGGCGTAGGCCACCCAACCCACAAGCCAGATGGCGTAGACGATGTTCCAGACGCCCGTACCCAGGATGGCCACGATGGCGATCACCAGCACGAGGTAGGGCATGGTCAGGAAGAAGTCGACCAGCCGCATCAGGATATTGTCGAACCAGCCGCCGTAGTACCCGGCCATCAATCCGAGGACGGTGCCGACCACCAGCGTGACGATAGTGGCGGCGAGGCCGATCATGATGTCGGTGCGCCCGCCGACGGCCAGGCGGGTGAGCGTGTCCCGCCCGAAGTTATCGGTGCCGAGCGGGTGCGCCCAGCTCGACGGTGCAAAGGTGGGTTGCAGGAAGTCGGGATCGCGAGGATTCCACGGGCTGACCATCGGGTAGAGGACAACGAACAGCACCAGGAGCAGGATGATGACGCCACCCGAGATCAACAGCGGATTCAGGAACCGTTGCACGGTGCGCGCACGGTCGCTCGATTGCCGCGCGGCCTCCGCGCTGAGGGGCGCGGGACCGGCAGTCAGCGATACTTCAGCAGCCATCAATATTTGATCCGGGGGTCGAGCACGGCATAACTGAGATCCGTGGCCAGGTTAATGAACAGGACCATGACACCGACCGCCAGGGTGACGCCCTGGATGATCGGGTAGTCACGGTCGAAGATCGCCTTCACGATCAGCGAGCCGATGCCGGGGATGGCGAAGATCGACTCGATAATGATCGTGCCGCCGACCATGAAGGCCAGGTTCACGGCCAGGATGGTCGCGGTGGCCATGGCGGAGTTGCGCAGCACGTGCCACGTGAAGACGGAGCGTCCGCCCAGCCCCTTGGCGCGCGCGGTCCGCACGTAGTCGGCGCTCATCGTCTCGATGATCGAGTTGCGCAGGCTGCGGATCAGGATCGAAGAAACGGCCAGCGCCAGGGAAAGCGCGGGCAGGAAGAGCGATTCCAGGTGCCCGAAGAAACCCTCGCCGTAGCCTGCCACCGGGAAGATGTGGGCCTTCACGGCGAAGAACTGCAACAGCATCATGCCGATCCAGTAGGCCGGCATGGCCAGCGCCAGCAGCACGTAGAGGCGAACCGCCTG
>JALYWD010000498.1 GCA_030852885.1 Chloroflexota bacterium
AAGGCTGCCAGCGATGACGAGCTGACCGAGATCATGGACGCCTACCACCTGGTGCTGCAGCGCATGGAGGGCTCCGGCGGGGCGGAGCGCGGGCTCGATATCCTGACCGGGCTCGGCTTCCCGCCCGAACGTGGCGACCAGCAGATCAGCACCCTCAGCGGCGGCGAGAAGAAGCTGACCGGGCTGGCCCGGCTGCTGGTCGAGGAACCGGACGTGCTACTGCTGGACGAGCCAGACAACCACCTCGATTTCGCGGCCAAGGCCTGGCTGGAGGGGTTCATCCGCGCGCACCGCGGCGCGGTGGCGATGATTTCCCACGACCGCTACTTCATCGACCGCACAGCCAACCGCATCTTCGAACTGGAGCGCGGCACGGTCACCGGCTACCCGGGCAACTACGCCGCCTACGTAATAGAGAAGCGGGACCGCCTGGAGCGCGACGCGCAACTGCGCGACCTGCAGGAGCGGGAGTACAAGCGGCTCAAGGAGAGCTCGGAGGCGCTGACGCAGTGGGCGCGCCAGAACCCGAAGTTTGCCAGCCGCGCCGAGAACATGCGCCGGCGCGTGGCGGAAGAGCGCGAAAAGCTGGAGAACACGCCCGTTCCGGTGCTCAGGGAACGCCAGATCGGGGTCGATTTCCAGGCGGAACGTGGCTCGTCACTGGTTGTCGATGCCCGGGCCATCAGCAAGACCTATGGGGAGCGCGACGTCTTCCTGCCCTTCGACCTCGAGATCCGGCATGGCGAAGCCGTCGGGCTTGTCGGGGCGAACGGTGCGGGCAAGACCACGCTGGTGCGCATCATTCGCGGCGAGGAGATGCCGGATAGCGGCACGATCCGTCTTGGGCCGTCAGTCGTCCTCGGCTATTACGCCCAGGAGCAGGAGACGCTCGATCCGGCCCTGACACCGATGGAGATCGTGCGGCACATCAAGCCGATGACAGAGCAGGGCGCCATCGGCTTCCTCAACCAGTTCCTGTTCACGCGGGATGACATGCTGGGCAAGGTGGCGGGCCTGAGCGGGGGGCAACGCGCGCGGCTGCAGGTCGCCACCCTGATCCTGCAGGGCGCGAACTTCCTGGTGCTGGACGAGCCGACGAACAACCTCGACATCGGCAGCGTCGAGCGCCTGGAAGCCGCCCTCCTCGAGTTCCTGGCGGAAGGCCAGGGCAGCATTCTCACCATCTCGCACGACCGCGCCTTCCTGGATGCTGTCTGCACCCGCATCATCGAGCTGGACGCGGGTGTGGCCCGCGAGTACGCGGGCGGCTTCACCTGGTTCGATGCTCACCAGGGCCAGGGCCGGGAACTGACGATCCGCCCACAGCAGCCTGCCCTTGCCGGGAAAAAGGGGAGGAAGCGGGGCCAGGACGGCAGCCGCTGAAACTCGACCTCATTGGCGGGGTCCAGCTCGAAACCTGTCACGTCTCGGGCGGCTGCAGCGTCTTCTGTACAGAGAACCCCGGCTGGAGCCGCCAGCCGGGTGGCACAGAAAGGATGCCCCTCATGGAATTTCGCACCGAGCGCCTACCGGACGCCTCACCCGCCGTGCAGCAGCGCGTATTCCGCGCCCTCATCGGCCTGAATCTGCCGCCGGATACCGGCCTGGAGCCGAAACTGCTCGAACTGGTCAAGATGCGCGCCTCGCAGATCAATGGCTGCGCGTTCTGCCTGGACATGCACACCAAGGATGCCCGCGCCATGGGCGAGACCGAGCAGCGCCTCTACCTCCTGCCGGCCTGGCGCGAAACCGAGTTCTATTCAGAGCGGGAGCGTGCCGCGCTCGCCTGGACGGAGGCGCTGACCGAAATCGCGGACGAGCGCGTGCCGGACGAGGTCTACGCCGAAGTGCGGCCGCACTTCACCGACGATGAGCTGGCATTCCTGACGCTGGCGGTGGTCGCCATCAACAGCTACAACCGCTTCAATATCGCGCTGCGGATGCCAGCCGGCAGCTACCAGCCCGGCGCATTGGCGGGCGTTGCCGCGTAGCGAACCCGTATGAGCGCCCGCTGCTCCGGAGCAGCGGGCGCCTTGCCCGACCCTTTCTCCGCGTACGTTCGCCAGACTTTGGCACAACCCCAGGTTGAATGCGGGCGCTTGCTGTCCGCATTTGCGGCTATCATGAAAGACTCAATCCGAACGCATGTTCGCCAGCGGACGGCGGCATGGAGCGCGAGAGGACGTTGCCAGCGTGAGATGTGGGACAACAGCAGTCACGGCGAACCGCGTGGCGACGATGACCGGTTCAGCTACCCCGTGGAACCAGTGGACAGCCGCCGCTCAGTCCGCGCCCCCGGAGCAACGCACCCTCCCGTCCAACCGGCAAAACCTGGCGAGGGCCGCCGCGGAGGCGCAACGCGAGCTGCTGGCGGCCACTGAGGCCGCTGAACACGCCATGGCACGGGCCTACGCTCTCTCACAGCAGTTGGAGCGCGCGCTGGAGGTTCTTGACCAGAGCGAGGCCCCGTACCCCGCCCCTCGGCCTACGGAGCCTGCCGATCTGTGGACGTGCCTGAGCCC
>JALYWD010000630.1 GCA_030852885.1 Chloroflexota bacterium
CCCCATTTTGGGACAGGCGCCGTGGTGCGCTCAGCGGGGGCTATTTCGTGGCAGTTGGCGTCACCGCTGGCCTGCGCAGGGCAAACACCAGGCCCGTTTCCTGCCCGGCGTCCACGAAGTCATGCTCCTGCGAGAAGTACGCTTCCAGGTGCGGGTGATCTCCAAGCCAGTCCACTTCATCGCGCGGGATCAGCAGATGGGTACTGCCTTCGGCGATGGCGGCCGCCACCTGCTCTCGCACGCGGGCCAGGTGCCGCGCGGCGGATTCCCGGGGCCGCCGATCATCCCGCGCAAACGGAATGCGCTGATTGGCAGCCTGCGCCAGATCACCCAGCACAGCAACGCGAATCCGTTCGCGGAGACTGGTTTCCACCTCGGCGACGTAGTCCACACGCCAGTGGGGCTTCAGGGCGTAGCGACCCGACTTGAACGGCCGCTTGCCCACCTCGTCCCAGAAAGCATGGTCCGGGCTCCCCGAGAGGTGGAAGTCACTCTCTCCCCAGCGGTAGATGTAGAACCAGTCTTCTCGCGGCAATTCCGGATCACCGGAGCCATCGCCGCCACGCGTCTGGACGGTGGCGCGCATGGCTGCATCGAAGACCTGGTCCTCGCCCAGGGTAAGCGAGGGGTAGCCACCGATGGCGCGCAGGGCATCGCGCCTGAACAGGGACATGTTTGCTCCAACAACGCTTCCGTCCCGCTCGTCCATCACGCCACCGTGACGGAACCAGGTGCGCTGGGGATTGAAGTAGTCCGCATCCCCCAGCATCTGGTAGGAGAGAGACAGGCGCCACGGCAGGCTGATATCGTCGTCGTCCCAGGTCGCGATGAGATCGCCGCGGGCAAGGGCCACGCCGGCGTTCCGCTTGTCTCCGAGTGAGGGGAAGCGTTCCGACACGTTGACAACCCGCACCCCGGGCGCGTTACAGACCAGCTCCTGCCCCGGGCAATCGTTCAGGACAACCAGTTCCTTGTTGGGATAGTCCTGCAGCAGGAAGCTCTGGATGGCCTCCTCGATGAGATGCTGCCGGCCCGGTGGCCGCCCAAATGTGGGACAGATGCAACTGATGAGCGGCAGGTTGTAGGTGACGTAGTCCGCTAACGCTGCCGCCTTCACCTTGCCGACGCGCCCTCGAGACAGGAACTCCGCGAAGTGCTTCTCCGCCTCCGTCGTGTCGAGGCCCAGCTCGGTGAAACCGATGATGTAGTTGCGCAGCTTCATTTCGACGGTCAGGGGATACGGCACCCCTTTCGGCCGGCCGAAGCGATGAACCCAGCGCAGCCACGGCAAACAGAGCGTGCGCCCCCCACGTTGACGAAATTTCTCGTGGATGTAGCCCTCTTCCCCACCAAAGCCACGGAAAGCGGGATTGAAGCCAGGCCATGCCTCGCGGCGGCAACTGAAGATGCCCAGCCCCTGGCTGGGGATATCGAACGCCTCGCCCTCGGCATCGATCCCGCGCGGATCGGTGCCCCAGGTGCCCCACATCTGGGAACGCCACTCCGGCTTGAAGTGCGTCGAAATCGACGTCAGGTCGTCATACAGGAGTGGCCCCTGCAGCAGGTCCGGCGTGTCCGGATGTTCGGCGTAGTACTGGCGCAGGCGCGCGATGGCTCCCGGGACGAAGAGGATGTGCGAATCAATGCAGAGGACCGCTTCACCCTCCGCGTGCGTGAAGACCAGCTCTCGCACCGCCGTCCCGACAACCTCAGTGGCGCGGACATAGCGCGCGTTGGCCACGCCCTCGACGAACTTTTCCGTGTCCTCGCAGCCGTAGTTGTCGATGACCAGGATTTCCGTATCCGACAGGTCCTGGTGGAGCCGCAACGACTGGATGGTGAAGTACACGCCATCGAAGTCGTCGTACGTCGCCATCCCGATTGTCAACGCCACCATGCCTGGCACCTCTTGGGGACGGTTGCCCACGCCGCAATCGGTTGATGATAGCGCCACGCTGCGATCGACCGGACCCGATCTCTCAGGCATCGAGGACGGCCAGCTCCAGCGCGGCCACGCGCTCCGGCTCGGTGATCGCCTCGATCGCCACAACTCGGCCGTCGCGGATCGCGAAGTCGAGGATCATCAGGAGGTGGCCGCGCGGCGCGACGACCACGCCCACCGCGCCGTTCACCATGACTGGCCGCGCGGCGACCGCGCGGCCGCGCATCGCCAGCGGCGCAACGGCCTCCGCGCCACGCACCTCCTGCGGTCCGGCAGGGGCCGGAGTGCGGAAAACGACATCCGGGTCAAGCACGGCAAGTACGCCGTTGAGGTCTCCACTGCGTGCGGCGGCAAGAAACGCGTCGATGACCGCACGTTGCTGCGTGACACCTCCGGCGTGGGATGTGGTGGATCGCCCGCGCAGCGGCGTCTCCGCGATGTCGCCGCCTGCCTCCAGCCTGGCAGCACCATGGACGCGGCGGCGGGCGCGGCTCGCAAGCTGCCGGGTGGCAGCCGGGGTGCGGCCCACAATGGGCGCAATCTCGTCAAAAGGCACGGCGAACATGTCGTGCAGCACAAAGGCCAGCCGTTCGGCCGGGTCCAGGCGCTCCATGACCACCAGCAACGCGAGGCCAACGGCGTCCGCCATCAGCGCCTCCTGCTCGGGGTCCGCCTGGTCAGGACGGTCCGCAATGGGAGACGCCTCTGGCGCATCCAGCGAGTCTTCGCGGCGTGCCTTGCGCGCCCGCAGCATGTCGAGACTGATGCGCGAGACCACCTGGCGCAGCCACCCCCCGAGATTCTCGATCTCGCTGGCATCCGTGCGGCTCAGCCGCAGCCAGGCTTCCTGGACAGCGTCATCCGCCTCGCCCAGGGAGCCGAGCATGCGGTAGGCCAACGCTCTTAGTTGAGATCGGTGTTCCTCGAATCGCCCGGCAAGCTGGTTGTACTCCACAGTCGCCAAATCCTTTCGTTGGCAGCAGCTTGCCGCGGTACATTCGCCGGGACTACCAGCGCATGGTACGCGCCTTGCCTGGGGCCTCCGGGACCGGTCGCAGTCCCGGATTCCACCCAGCTTGCTCGCTCCGGTCACAATCTTGCAGCGAACTTCGTCATGGTAGTGACGAGGCAATGGGCCCGTCCGAGATTGCAGGAGGATCCGGTGCAGATCAAGCTAACCAAGGTTTACGTCAACGATCAGGAGAAGGCGCTGCACTTCTACACAGACGTATTGGGCTTCCAGAAGAAGGATGATTTCAGTAACGAGGGATATCGCTGGCTCACGGTGGTGTCCCCGGAGGATCCAGATGGTCCTCAACTGCAACTGGAACTGAACTCCTTCCCCGCCGCGCGAGCCTTTCAGGAAGCGTTGTACGAGGCCAATCAGCCAGCGGCCGTTCTGCACTCGGAAAACGTGCAGGCAGACTATGACCGCATGACCGCTCTCGGGGCGAACTTCACGATGCCGCCGACCGATGTCACCTTTGCGACCATCGCGACCGTAGACGACACGTGCGGCAACCTGCTGCAACTGACGCAACTCGCGCGCTGGTAATATTGCCTCCGCTGCGGATGATCCTGCCGCCGTTCTGAGTGTGCAACCGCAGCATTTTCCGTGTTTCCCCAGAGCCCCGCACCCGAACACCGTCATGCCCGCCCTGGCTGAAGATGGGCATGACGGTGCTGCCAGGGTCCGGCGAGACGACCCAGCCGAAGAGATGGAGAGTTCATGAGCATTGCCACGAGGCCGGATTCACATGCCCTTACCCTGCATCCTGCTGACAGCCACGATGTGATTCGCGTTCAAGGGGCACGTGAGAACAACCTCAAGAACATCAGCGTCGAAATCCCGAAGCGCAGGCTCACCGTCTTCACCGGAGTCTCGGGCTCCGGCAAGAGCTCGCTGGTCTTCGGCACAATCGCCGCCGAGTCCCAGCGCATGATCAACGAGACCTACAGCGCGTTCGTGCAGGGCTTCATGCCGACGCTGGCGCGCCCCGATGTAGACGTCATGGACGGCCTCACCACCGCCATCATCGTCGATCAGGAGCGCATGGGCGCCAACTCCCGCTCCACGGTCGGCACCGCTACGGACGCCAACGCCATGCTGCGCATCCTCTTCAGCCGGCTTGGACAGCCCCACATCGGATCCCCGCAGGCGTTCTCCTTCAACGTGGCCTCGGCCCGTGGCGCCGGCGCCATCTCCGTTGACCGCGCCGGAGCGACGAAGGAGACACGCACCTTCTCCATTACCGGCGGCATGTGTCCGCGCTGCGAGGGCATGGGCCAGGTCAACGATATCGACCTGAGCCAATTGTTCGACGACAGCATGTCCCTGGCCGAAGGCGCCATTACGATCCCCGGGTACACCGCTGACGGCTGGTCGGTGCGCACCTTCACCGAATCCGGCCTGCTGGATCCCGACAAGCCGATCCGCGACTACACCGACCAGGAGCGTCACGACTTCCTGTACAAGGAACCCGTCAAGATCAAGTTCGATAATTTCAACCTGACCTATGAAGGCCTGGTCCCGCGCGTCCAGAAGTCGTTCCTCTCCAAGGATGTTGACGCGCTGCAACCACACATCCGCGCCTTCGTTGACCGGGCCGTGACCTTCACCACGTGTCCCGAATGCGGGGGGACACGACTGAACGAGGGCGCGCGCTCATCGAAAATCCGGGGCATCAACATCGCCGATGCGTGCGCCATGCAGATCAGCGACCTGGCGGCATGGATTCGCACGGTGGACGAACCGTCCGTGGCCCCGCTGCTGAACGCCCTGGGCGAGCACCTCGATGCGTTCGTCAACATCGGGCTTGGCTACCTTTCGCTCGATCGCCCGTCAGGCACGCTGTCGGGTGGAGAGTCCCAGCGCACGCGCATGATTCGTCACCTTGGTTCCGCCCTCACCGATGTCACCTACGTCTTCGATGAACCGACCATCGGCCTGCACCCGCACGACATCCAACGCATGAACGACCTACTCGTGCAACTGCGAGACAAGGGCAACACCGTCCTCGTCGTCGAGCACAAGCCGGAAGCAATCGCCATCGCCGACCACGTGATAGACCTTGGACCCGGCGCAGGCACGGCTGGTGGCGAGATCTGCTATGAGGGTCCCCTGGAAGGACTCCGTGCGAGCGGAACCCTGACCGGGCGCCACCTCGATGACCGCGCCAGGCTCAAGGACGACGTGCGCCGGCACCAGGACCACCTGAAGATCCGTGGAGCAAACACCCACAATCTGCGCGACGTCGATGTGGACGTTCCCCTGGGTGTGCTCGTGGTCGTCACCGGGGTAGCGGGCTCAGGCAAGAGTTCGCTCATTCACGGGTCGCTGTCGAAGCTGGCTGATGTCGTGACTATTGACCAGGCTGCCATCCGCGGCTCGCGCCGCAGCAACCCTGCAACGTACACCGGCCTGCTGGATCCGATCCGCAAGGCGTTCGCAAAGGCGAACGGAGTCAAGCCTGCCCTCTTCAGCGCCAACTCCGAAGGCGCTTGCCCCGCGTGCAACGGCGCCGGGGTCATCTACACCGATCTCGGGATGATGGCCAGCGTGTCCACCACGTGCGAAGAGTGCGAGGGCAAGCGCTTTCAGGTCGCCGTGCTGGAGTATCACCTCAATGGGCGCGACATCAGCGAAGTGCTCGCGATGCCCGTGACAGAGGCGCTGGAGTTCTTCAGCGAGGGTGCGTCACGTGTGCCAGCCGCCCACACCATCCTGGAGCGGCTGGAAGATGTCGGCCTTGGCTACCTCAGCCTCGGCCAGCCGCTCACGACGCTCTCCGGTGGTGAACGCCAACGCCTCAAGCTTGCGAATCAGATGGGCGACAAGGGTGACGTGTACATCCTCGATGAGCCGACCACCGGCCTCCACCTGGCCGACGTCGAGCAACTGCTCGGCCTGCTGGACCGGCTCGTGGAATCCGGCAAGTCGGTGATTGTTATCGAGCACCACCAGGCAGTCATGGCCCACGCGGACTGGATCATCGACCTCGGCCCCGGCGCCGGCCATGACGGCGGCCTCGTCGTCTTCGAGGGCACACCCGCCGAGCTTGTTGCCGGCCGTTCCACCCTCACGGGTCACCATCTCGCGGAGTATGTCGGGGCCTGACGAGAGCACGCCGGACCGAATGCAACCGGACAGCCAGGCCGCATGCCCAAAAAGAGGCCGAACTGCGCGACCTGGATGGGGTCACGCGGTTCGGCCTCCGGAGGGAAGGTCGCTCGCACCGTGGCTGGCGGCGCGAGATCAGTGACCTGGCAGATGCGCCGCAACGCAACGGGCGGCGTGGAGGCCACCCCGGAATTGCGCCAGATCGTCGCGTACTTCCGTGGGAGTGATTGTATGAAGGGCCGTGCCTGCTGGCAGGCCTCAATCGGATACCGTTGCTGGCACGGTTGCGCCGGGTCGAGGTCTAGATCAGTCCGCGCCGGATCGCCTCGGCCACCGCGTGTGCGCGGTCCACGGCGCCCAGCTTCTGGAAGATCACCTGTAGCCGCTTCTTGACCGCGACTTCCGTGCGGCCCGTCGCCAGGCCAATCTCCCGGTTGGTGGCGCCCTTGCTGGCCCGGCGCACGATCTCCAGGTCGTCCGGAGAGAGATCCGTAGTGCGCTGGGTGTGCTCCCGGGCCAGCCCGCCGAAGTCCTGCAGAACACCGTCGAGCAGTTCTGGGCTGAGTTGGCGGCGCCCACGCGCGGCGGAACGGATCGACGCGATCAGTTGCTCCGGAGGGGTGCTCTTCAGCAGGTAACCATCCGCTCCAGCCTCAATTGCCTGGCGCACATACGCCTGGTCGCCATAGGAGGTCAGGATGATAATGGCCACGTTGTCATCAAGATCGCGCAAGCGACGCGTGGCCTGCACACCGCTGGCGCCCGGCATGCGGAGATCGAGCAACACCACATCCGGGTGCAGGGCGCGCGTCTTCTCGATGGCGCCGGAGGCGTCATGCGCCTCGCCGGTCACCATCAGGTCCCCGGCCGTGGCCAGGACCTTTCGCAGCCCTTCAATGACAACAGGATGATCATCAACCAGCAATACGGAGATCACGCCGGAATCCTCTTCAGGTCAGAGACGGTCAACTCGGCGAGCCCGGTGACCGGGCCGAGTATGGTGGATGTCTCCGCTGGCTCCAACTGCCGCTCAATCAGCACGATCGTGCCGTCGCCGGGCCGGGAGCGAATAGCAAGCGTAGCTCCAATCGCGGCAGCCCGTTCCCGCATACTGAGTAGACCGAGCGCCGTGGGACGGGTCGCGATCTCCGGATTGAACCCGGCGCCGTTGTCACTAATGGTCACGCGCAGGAGATCAGTGGCGGTTTCGATGCTGACGACGGCCTCGTCTGCCGCCGCGTGGCGGAGTGCGTTGTGCAGCGCCTCCTGCACGATGCGGTAAATGGCCAGGCGCACCTCAGGCGTGAGCGCGGGCGGATCTTCTGTCGCATCGATGCGGACGTTCAGGCCGGAGCGCTGCACCTGAGCGGCGTACCGCTCGATGGCAGCCACCACACCGATGTCATCCAGATCTGGTGGCCGCAGGGCGAAGACGACGCCGTGCAGTTCCTCCATTGCCCGCGCCAGGAGATCACCGACGCTATCGAGCCCGGCATCACGCCGGGTGTTTTCCCACCCGTTGTCGTCCTGGTTCCCCAGGCGAATGGCGCGCGCCTGGTAGAGAGCGCCAGTGATGAGCGGTGAGACGGCGTCGTGGATTTCACCCGCGATGCGGCGACGTTCATCCTCCTGCAGGCGAACGGTCCGCCGGTTCAATTCGCGCAATTGTTCGGCCTGGGAAGCACCTGACTCCAGCGAGCGCTCCAGGTCCCGCTTCTGATCACTGAGGTGGCTGGCAACTTCGCGCAGAGAATCGCCGATTTCCGCGATCTCCTCGCCGCCACCGTCCACCGGCTCCCGCGAGGAGACATCGCCTGCGGCCAGCGCTGACGCCTGCGATTGCAACTGCCGCAACGGCCGCGAAACCAGTTCACTCACCAAAGCGGCCATCGCAAACGTGACCAACGTCGCGGCCAGCACGGCGATCAACGAACGCGAGACCATCTCACGGTTCGGCGCGTAGGCCGCTGGCGACGGATGGGTGACCAGCACGCCCCAGGTTGAATTAGCTACTGGCGCGTAGACCGCGAAGCGCTCGTGGCCCGTCTCATCCGTATAGGCGAGCGTGCCCTGCTTGGCCGCCGCAGGCGGTGAAACGCTGGACCCGATGAGCGCTTCCACGGCGGGATCGGTACCCTGGGCAGCCACGACCTGCCCGTCGGCCACCACCGCGATCAGGGTATCGCCGCGCGCAATCGGCAACACGGCCGCCCCAAGGCGATCCACCGAGAGCAGCGACCCCACGACGCCGATTGGCTCACCCTCTGCCTGATCCTTGGCTCGTACGGGCATCGTGAGCGCAATGACGCGCGCATCGGGCGTGGTCAGCACCGTCGAGACCCCGGGCTCGCCGAGCTTCAGGGAGCGATCCACCGCATCGCTGAACGGCACGTTCGCGCGGAACTGGTTGGGATCAAGGCCCGTGCTGGCGATGAGCTGGCCGGTGTTGCTCAGCAGGAAGAGTCCATACAAATTCGGATGCGCGCGGCTGAACTGGTCCAGCGCCTCTAGCGACGGCTCCGCTTCCATGCGCCGCAGACGGTCGATACTGGCAAGTTCCTGGAGAACTTTCTGGTTGTCGACAATGGTTGCGCTGATGACGCTGGCGGCAACTTCCGCCGTGGCGGCCTGGGCATCCAGGACCTGCTCGCGTCCGGCATCTGCCGTCTCCGAGAGGATGACAAGCGTCACCACCAATAGCGGAAGCAAACAGGCCCCCGCGAAGAGCACCAACCGATTCTTAAGTGAAAGGCGTCGTAGCAAATCTGTCACTCCGTCCGCCATCGGGCACGAAGGCGACGGTTAATCATCAACGCTGTGTGAGTTTGGATACAGTCCCATTCGCGCCGCTCGTGGGTCCCATCCGTGCCCGGTGAGCGGAACATTCCAGAAATCTATGCCAATTTACGCATCAGCAGGGCCGCCAGGTTCCGTTCCAGCGCGCCTGGCAGCAAGATACTCCACAGCACGGTCCGTGTAAGTTGGCGTGCGCGGGTCGAAGTGCCCCCCGGCGCGCTTCACGTACGGAGTGGACGAACGCAGCAGGAACCGGAGCATTCCCTCCTGCTGGATGGCGCTCAGGGACTCCTTGTAGAAGTCGAAGATGTGGGTACTCCCCAGGTGTATCCCGGCCCGCGCTGCGGCGCCTGCCAGAGCGGCCGATACCTCGGATACCGATCTCCCTTCCTTCTGCGCGGTCGCTTGCAGCTCACGGAAGATGAGGGCAAGTTCATCAGAAGAGGGCAAATCATTCGCCTGGCGCCGAAGCGACTCAAAGGACGCACGGGCATCCTTCACCGTCAGCGGTGGAACGTCGATCGTGTCTGCCAACACGCTGGAACTCGTTTCCAGGCGTTGCAGCAGCTCTTCATAGGAGGCGATGTCCGTCTCCGCGGGCAACTGGCCGGTTTGCTGGAGTTCGGTCACCAGCGTGCGCAGGTACGCCTTGGAGCCGCCCATGACATCCGAGGCCGCCGCGAGAATCCAGAGCGGCGAAAACCCGACCGCGAAGATGCTGGCAAACTCCACCACGTTGCCGGTGAACTTGCGCACGGCGAGTTCACTGGCGCCCATTTCCTCGTCCTCGTAGATGCCACGCACGTCACCTACCCACTCGATGAGGATGCGGAGCAGGCGGCTCACGGTGACCTGGTAGAGCTTCGAATCCCGGACGGCGTGCGGTAATGCCACCTGGCTGGTCTCGTACAGCGCCCCGCCGGCCAGGGCCGCTGAGGCGCGAGCGACCCGCTCGGGCAACGAAACCATGTAGCGGCCAGCCACCCCGGGCAGACTGCGCTTCGGCGACGGTGAGGATGTTTTCGAGAATGATTCGTCGGTCACAGCGTTCGTCTCCATTTCGGCGTCACTACGACCGCGGGCTAGCCCGGGTTCCGTGCCAGGAAATCGAGCACCTGCGGCCCGACAATCCAGGGGTGCGTGTGTTGCACCACATGCGGCGCGTTGTTGATGAGCAGCAGCTCAGCGTTCGGGATGGCCCGCTGCATATCAACCATCTGATCCAGGTTGCCCCAGAGATCGTTGCCGCCGGCAATCAGGAGCGTCGGGTTCGGAATGCCGGCCAAATCTTCTTTGGTGTAGGCGGGGTACGCCGCCAGGTTTTCCGCCAACTGCCGGAAAAGCTCCCGCCACCAACCAGGTCCGCCGCCGCGGTCATGCAGCGCCGCCAACTCCTCCATCTCCTGCGGGCGCTCGCGGGCCATGATCTCCAGGTCGGCAAACTGGTTGGCAATCACCACCTGCTCATCGTTGTAGTAGTTCGGGCCGACCGCAACCAGCGACCGGGCGACATCCGGCCGCGTCATGCCGACCACCAGCGCGGCGATGCCGCCATCGCTCACGCCGGCGATATGCGCCGGTCCCGCGCCAAGCTGCTCGATGAACTGCACGACATCGTCCGCAATCATTTCATAGCGGATCACTCCGGCAGGATTGTTCGTGCGGCCATGGCCCCGGTGCTCGATGTGAATGGCCCGGTAATGCTCGCCAAACTCGGCCATTTGACCACCCCAGCCCGAGGATGGACTATCGATGGTGCCGCTGGCGCCATGGAGCAGGATCAGCGGCGTACCGGCCGGGCTTCCCACTTCCTCGTAGTACATGCGAATATCGTTGACGTTCGCGTACGGCATCCGCTTACTTTCCCTCACGTGACCGCGCCACGAAACTGGCGCGGGAGCAGCATCGTAACCGAGAGTTGAGTTGAATCCCGGAGCCGTCACTGATGAACGCCGCTGATCCGCTGACCGTGAGCCGTATCCCCGCCGGTGAGAGCCGTGAACCTTATGTCCCGCTCTTGCTCCTGGCGGACGAACCGGAACCCTTGCGCACCTATCTGGACGATGGCGATCTCTACGTGCTGCAAGACCAGGCAAGCACACCGCTTGGCGTCACGCTCGTGCTCCCCTGGCATGACGAAGAGGCGACAGTGGAGCTCAAGGCCGTGGCGGTCGATGCCTCAACACACAACCGCGGCCTGGGACAGCGCATGTTGCGCGGCGTGGTGGATGATCTGCGGGCGCGCGGGAGAACGCGCGTGGTGGTGGGCACGAGCAACGCGGGGATCGGGCAGATTGCGTTCTACCAAAAAGCGGGATTCAGAATTTTGTGCATAGAGCGAGATTACTTTACCGTTGAAAAAGGGTACGATCCCGATGAACGGGAAAATGGGCTGCCGCACCGCGATATGGTCTGGTTTGACCAGGACCTGGGCTAGCCGAATACGCGTCGGCTGGACCACGGGACGGTGTGGCTGAGAGGGAAGCGAGGAACCGATGGCGCAGTCCGCGGATGTTGTCGTGATTGGTGGTGGCGTGAATGGCGCCAGCACGGCTTTCCACCTGGCGCAGAGGGGCCTCAAGGTCACGCTCCTGGAGCGTTCTGTGCTCGCTGGTGGCGCCAGCGGTAAGTCGGGCGCCCTGGTGCGCATGCACTACACCAACCCCGTCGATGCCAGCCTCGCACAACTCAGCCTGCCCTACTTTCAGCACTGGGGCGACCTTGTTGGCCACGGGGACCCCGCGTTCCGGCCGGTCGGGGTGGTCCGGCTCGTCCCGGCACGGTACAACGATGCCCTCCGCGCGAATGTCGAGATGCTGCGCGGCGTGGGCGTGAACACGGAGGTGATCTCGGCGGACGATCTGCGCGAGATCGACCCCGGCGTCTACACCGGTGATATCGATCTGGCGGCCTGGGAGCCCGAATCGGGATTCGCCGAGCCCGCCGCCACGGTCTACGGCTTTGCGGCGGCCGCGAAAGCGATGGGAACCAGCATCCACGAGGGCGTGGAAGCCACCGCCGTCCTGACCGAGGGCGAGAAGGTCACCGGCGTAGAAACGCCGCTCGGCACGATTGCCACGGAGACCGTCGTAGCCGTTCCCGGCGCGTACTCGAACAAGCTCCTCAATCCGCTGGGTCTCGACTACGGCCTGATGCCGAACCGCGTCCAGATCGCCATCC
>JALYWD010000516.1 GCA_030852885.1 Chloroflexota bacterium
GCACGCCTCGCTACTTCGCGTCGCAGATGGTCGACATTACCGAACGCAGGGAAGAGGAGATCGACCGGGCCGCCACGCATCAGCGAACGCGCCAGGTCCTGGAGCGGATTACCGACGGCTTCTATGCCCTGGACCGGGAGTGGTGCTTCACCTACGTCAACGAGGCGGCCGAGGTGACGCTGGGCCGGACGCGGCAGGAGTTGCTTGGCCAGAACATCTGGGCCGCGTTCCCCGAAGCGGCCGAGAGCCCGATTTACGTGAGCTATCGGCAGGCCATGGCGGAGGGCGTCACCACCACGGTCGAATTCTTCTACCCGCCGCTCGACGCCTGGTTCGAAGCACGCGCCTACCCCTCCCCCGACGGGTTGTCGGTGTTCTTCCGTGACGTGACCGCCACCAGACGGCTCATGGATGACCTGAGGCGGTCGCAACAGGGGCTGCAAGCCATCGTCGATCACGTGCCGGCCGTGATCTACATCCTGGCGGCCGACGAGGCACAGACCGCTCTCTACTTCAGCCCCCGCATTGAAGCGCTGACCGGGTACACCCCTGAAGAGGTGTTGACGCGGCCCGTTGGTTGGCATTGGCTGGAGACAGTCCATCCCGATGACCGGGTCCGCGTGGCTGAGGAGGATGCCCGCACGGTCGCCGTGGGGGAGCCGTTGTATATCGAGTACCGGTACCTGCGGAAGGACGGCAGCTACGTCTGGGTGCTGGATGAGTGCGTACCAGTCCTGGGCGCCTCCGGCAAGATCGTCGCCTGGCACGGGGTGCTGCTCGATATCAGCGCGCGCGTCCAGGCGGAGGAAGAGCGGTCGCATCTCGCGAGCATCGTGGAGTCGGCCGAAGACGGCATCCTCAGTTGTACGCTGGACGGCGTCATCACCAGTTGGAACCAGGGCGCGGAAAAGCTCTACGGCTATCGCATTGACGAGGCGATCGGCCAGTCGGTGGTCATCCTGCGCCCCCCGGATCTGATCGATGACATCGCTGATCTCATGGAGGGGGTGCGGCACGGCAAGAGTATTGAAGGCCATGAGACGGAGCGGTTGACCAGGGACGGCCGGCGCGTCTGCGTCTCACTCTCGATCTCGCCGCTCCGCGATGCCAACGGGAGCATCATCGGCATCGCGTCGATCTCGAGAGACATCACCGCGCTGCGCCAGGCCGAGGCGGCGCTGCGCTTGCGCGACCGGGCGCTGGCCGCCGCCACCAACGGCATCGTCATCATCGATGCCGCGGCGCCGGGCAATCCCATCGTCGATGTCAATCCCGCCTTTGAGACCCTCACCGGCTACACCCACGACGAGGCCGTGGGCCACAGTGCCCGGATGCTGTATGGCCCTGAGACCGACCTGGCCGCGACCCACCGCATTCGGGAGGCGATCCAGGCCGGCAACGACATCACCGAGACTTTGCTGACTTACCACCAGGACGGCACAGCCTTCTGGTGCCACCACAGCGTCGCTGCGGTCCGTGACTCCGCCGGCAACCTGACCCACTTCGTCGGCGTGCTGACGGATGTGAGCCAGCGCATGCAGGCCGAGGCAGCTTTGCGGGAGAGCGAGGCCCGCTTCCGCGGGGTCTGGGAGAACACCCGGGACGCGATGTCGTTGACCGATGAGCAGGGGATCATTCTCGCCATCAACCCTGCCCATCGCGAACTGTATGGATTCCCGCCTGAGCGTATTGTCGGCAAGCCCTTTTCCATCATTTTCCCGGAAGGCGCGCGTAGCGAGAAGCAAGCGAATCACCGCGCGCTCTTCGCCCAGGATGTGCCAGCGATGGGATTTGAATCGACCGCCCCCCAGGCGGATGGCGCCGTGCGCGAGGTGGAAGGCCGCTCTGGCTTCATCGAGGTCGACGGCAAGCGCACCATCATGGTTTCGGCGATCCGCGATGTCACCGATCGCAAGCGGCTGGAGCACGATCTCCGCCAGGCCCTCCACGGAGCACAGGCCGCCGCCCACAGCAAGAGTCTCTTCCTGGCCATGATGAGCCATGAGCTCCGCACCCCGCTCCAGGCGGTGCTCGGCTACGCCGATTTGCTTCTGCTCGGCCCCGAGGGCTCCCTGACCCCTGAGCAGACGGCGGATCTCGGGTCCATCCGTGACGGAGCAGTGCGGATGATGCGCCTTGTCGACGACCTGCTCGACCTCTCACGCATGGAGGTGGGCCAGTTGGAGCTGGCCATGGAACCCGTCGACCTGGCCGTCACGATCGCACAGGTCCGGCAGGACATCGCGCCGCAGGCCGCGGCCAGGGGTCTCGACCTGGTCATCGCTCTCCCCCCGGCGTTGCCGCCCGTACGCGGTGATGCTTCGCGCTTGCGCCAGATTCTGCTCAACCTGGCGGCCAACGCGGTGAAGTTCACGGAGGCCGGGACGATCCAGATCACCGCCCGCGCGGCCGGCGAGGAGATCCAGATCGACGTCCGCGATACCGGGATCGGAATCGATGCGGCTGATCTCCCCTCGATCTTCGAGGAGTTTCATCAGGTCGACAACAGCATGACCCGCCGCCACGGCGGCGCCGGGCTTGGGCTGGCGATTGCCCAGCGGCTGGCGCAGCAGATGGGCGGCTCCATCACGGTCGCGTCCACTGCTGGCGCCGGCTCCACGTT
>JALYWD010000519.1 GCA_030852885.1 Chloroflexota bacterium
GGCCAGGAATCGGCGCGCCGTGTACTGGATCTCGCTCGAAACCGCGGGGGATATCCAGCGAGAGCTGGGGGAGGATACCGGGAATTCCCCAGAGATCGAGGTCCGAAACTGGGCCTTTCGCACGGCGCCGATCAGGGTGGGTGAGCCACTCCAGGCGTACTACGCACAACTGAACGCCGCGATTTTCGTGTCCGCCACGCTCACCACGGGCGGCAGTGGCTTTCGCTTCTTCCGTGACCGCCTGGGGTTGAACGACCGTGTTCAACCGAATGCTGAGTATATCATCGATCCGGAACTGGACTACTCCAGCAATGCCTTCCTAGGCATGCCGAGCTATCTCAACGCAACGCCATCGCAACGCACGATCACGAGTTTCCAGGAGGAGCTGGCTGCGGAACTCGCCCAGTTTCTCTCGTTCACCGGTGGCCGGGCACTCGGCCTCTTCACTGCGCGCGCCAGAATGCAGGAAGTCGCCAGACGCCTGGGTGAGCCGCTTGAGCGGGCCGGCATCAGCGTGATGTCGCAGGGGGAAGGCGGGTCTAACCGCGCCCTTCTCGAGGAGTTCCGCGCCGACGAGCAGAGCGTGCTGCTGGGGGTGCGATCATTCTGGGAAGGTGTTGACGTTCCAGGCAGAGCGCTCTCCTTCGTGCTGATGGAAAAGCTGCCCTTCCCCGCGCTTGGAGACCCCATCTCGACCGCACGCCGGGAAGATATTCTGGCGCTCGGCGGAAGTGAGTTCGACGATTACCTCTTTCCGCTCATGTGCCTGCAGTTCAAACAGGGGTTTGGGAGGCTCCTGCGAACCACGACGGACCGCGGTGCGGTGATTCTCTACGATAAGCGCATCCACCGCAAGAACTACTTGGCCTGGCTCCTGGCGTCACTGCCAGGTTCTGTCCCGCGCCAACCAACCGTTGAGCGGTCGCGTCGCCACTTCTACCAGGCTATTGCCCAACATCTTCCAGACTTGTTTGATGCTGAGCAGGTTGAGCGACTTCTGGATGCGCTTCCGGATTCACTCCTCACTGACCTGGAGCAGAAGCTGGAGCAGTGGCGCTTGCCCAGCGTCGTGCCCCAGGACGATTTCCCCACCGTACGGCCGGCTCTCATCGAAATTATCTCCAGTGTTTTCAGGCACTGTGGGTTCCGGAACGCTGCCCAGGAACAGGTCATTCGCGACATGCTGGCAGGGCACGACGTTATTGGGCTCTTGCCAACGGGGTCCGGTAAGTCGCTTTGCTATCAACTCACGGCGCTGGTGAGCGCGGGCGTCACAATTGTCGTCTCTCCCCTGATCGCACTGATGCGGGATCAGGTGGCCAGCCTGCTGGAGCGCAACATCGAGATTGTCGGCGTTCTTCTCAGCGGACAGGGTTCGGACGAGCGAGAAGAGACCCTCTCACGCCTGCAAGCCGGACGCCTCAAGCTGCTGTATATCGCGCCCGAGCGCTTGCGTGATGCGGCGCTGGTTGCGGCGCTACGCGAGACGCAGGTGGCGCGGATCGTGGTGGATGAGGCGCACTGTGTGTGCATGTGGGGGCCACAGTTTCGGCCTGATTACCTCCGCTTGCAGCGGCTGCTGGAGCGTTTGCCAAGGCGTCCCCAGCTCGTTGCGCTCACCGCCACCGCTACGCCAGATATGCGCCAGGAAATCACCGGCGCGTTGGGATTGCGAGACGCGCGAGAGGTGATTGCGTCCTTTGACCGTCCCGAGTTGTTTTTTCTTGTTGCCAACCGCCAGTCGCCAGATCATCCGATCCGGACGAAACGAGACCGCGCGAAACTCCTTGTCAGAATACTTCAGGCTGCCGAACTGGACGAAGCATCCAGTGTGGTCTACGTAAGCTCGACCCGCGACGCTGATTCGCTCGCTCGCCGCCTCCGCGCCATGGGGTTCGCGGCGAGGGCGTATCACGGCAAGATGGAAAGAAGCGAGCGCGACACGGTGCAAGATCTGTTCATGGATGACCAGATCAGCATTGTGGTTGGCACCAAGGCGTTCGGCATGGGTATCGACAAGCCGGACATCCGGTACGTGATTCACGCAACCATGCCGGGCGACCTGGAGTCCTACTACCAGGAGGCAGGGCGGGCTGGCCGTGATGGCCAACGCGCCTACTGCATCCTGATGCACCACCCATCAGACCGCGGCATTCACGATTTCTTCATCGACCAGGCCACTCCCTCCCTGGCGACCATTGCAACGCTCCTGGCGACGCTGCGCACGTTGCAGGCGGCATCCGACGGCAATGGCATGGTGATCGAAACCGACGTGCTGGCAGAGACCGCTGGAGTTGATGACACCCGACTGCAGGTCCTGCTGCACCAGTTTGAGCTGGCTGGAGTTATCGTCCGTGAAGATGATGTCGCGGCGCGAGCCACGCTTGTCTTGCGGGATGAGCCTGACGCCATCTTTGCGGAACTCAGAAA
>JALYWD010000556.1 GCA_030852885.1 Chloroflexota bacterium
GCTACGGGCTGGCCGTGGATGAGACCGAGGGGCACCGGCGCGTCGGCCACAGCGGCGGCATGGTTGGCTACGTCTCGCAGATGAGCGGTGACCCGGAGGCGGGCATCGGCGTCGTGGCGCTCACGAACGCCATGCTGAACGTGGGTGATGTTGCCGGGTACGTGCTGGAGACCTTTGTCGCGGCGCAACGTGGCGAGAATCTGCCATCGCCGCCGCAGGCTCCGGAACTCGATCTCGCGAGCTACGCCGGGACATACCACAGCGATGATGGCGACGTCACGATTGCCGCAGCGTCCTCTGGGCTGACTCTGCGGCGTGGCAGCGAGTCGATTGCGCTGGTGTCGTACGGGCGAGGGCATGGGAAGGACCTCTTCCTGGCGGATCACCCGGACTTCGCGCTGCACGTCATCCAGTTCCGCCGGAATGACGCTGATGAGGTCGTAGAGTTCCTCCATGGGCCTGCGTGGTATCACGGGGATCGCTACACGGGGTCGACCACATTCGATGTGCCCACAGCGTGGCGCGCTTACGAAGGGCACTACACCTCACACAATCCCTGGTTCAGCGATGAGCGGTACTTCGTGAGCAAGGGTGTGCTGTGCGTTTCGCATGGCGGTGGCGCGCCCCGCGAGTTGGTGGCAGACGGTGACCGCTTCCGCCCGGCAGACGATCCAGAAGGGCCGGAGTGGACCAGCTTCGACGTGATTGTCGATGGGGTCGCTCTACGCGCCGTGCAAGCTGGCGGCAATGCGCTCTACCGCTTCTTCACGTCATGAGCACGGCCGCACCTCCCCGCCGCCTCTGCTCCGTGATCGCGCAGGCGCAGGGCGACAGCCCGCTGGGCACCGCCTGGGCAGTGCGTCGCATGCTGGCCATGGAGCTGGACCTGCCTTGGCCGGAGGATTTCTTCGCGGCGCGCGCATTTCCGAAGGGGATGGGCGAGAAGCTGGAGACGCTGTGGGCGGATCATCTCGACACCGGCATCGTAGCCTTCGCTCCGGATCGCGTTCACGCCGTGCCTGGCATGACCCGCATCATCGACTTCCGCTATCCCGAGCCGCCGCACGCCGCAGCCAAGCGCCGCGAGTACCTGGTCCCTGCGGAGCAAGTGGGGGAGTTCTTGCCCAGGCTCTTCATGGACGACCCAACAGCCCTGCAGGTTGCTGGCGTACAAAAAGTCGAGTATGCCGGGCGGGACCTCTTCGTCTGTACGCACGGCACGGTGGATGCGTGCTGCGCCAGGTTCGGCTTCCCGCTGTATCGTGAGCTGCACCGCATTGCCGCGGAAGAAGACAACAGCGTGCGTGTCTGGCGCTCCACGCACTTTGGCGGGCACCGCTTCGCCGCGACGCTGATCGATTTTCCCGAGGGCCGCTTCTGGGGCTTCATGACGCCAGACCTGGGGCGGCAACTGATCGCGCGCGATGGCGATGCAGCCGATCTGGGCGGCGCCTACCGGGGCTGGGCTGGCCACGCCTCAGTGCCTGCTCAGCATCTGGAGGGCGCAATCCTGATGCGCGAGGGCTGGGCATGGACCACCTGGCCGCACCAGGCCGAGATCCTGGAGGCAACAATCCCGGGCGTGGTCTCCCTGCGGGTTACGGCGTTCCCTCCGGAATCGGCGGCGGTCGTCTATGAGGGCGTGGTGGCGGAAGCAGGGCCACGCTCCGTGCTGCACTCCACGGACGGCGAGCTGGAGGACGAAATGCAGTATGAGGTGCGGGCTCTGCGGCGCGTGACGGGGTAAACGTTTCAGGCAGCGGCGTGGAAGCGGTAGCCAAGGCCGCGCTCGGTCAGGATGTAGCGTGGCTGCTCGGGGTCGTCTTCCAGCTTCCGGCGCAGGCGGCGGATGTAGACGCGGAGATAGTCGATTTCATCGACGTACTCACGGCCCCACACCTTGGCTAGCAGCGTCTCGTGGCGCAGCACGCGCCCGGCGTTGCGCACGAGGTGGTAGAGCAGCTTGTACTCCGTGGCGGTCAGCGCCACGACCTCTCCCCGGAGACGGACCTCCCGCGCCGCGAAGTCGATGGTGAGGTCGCCGCTCTGGAACGAGGGCGCGCGGCTGGTCGGCTGCGGCATGTCGAGTCGCCGCAGCAGCGCTTTCACGCGCGCCATCAGTTCCAGGTGGTCGAACGGCTTGGTGACGTAGTCGTCCGCGCCGAGCTCCAGACCCTTGACCTTGTCGAGGGTGTCGTCCCGCGCGGTCAACATGATGACCGGCACGTCCGAGAAGGCCCGGATTTCGCGCAAGACCTCGAATCCGCTCATGCCGGGCATGGCGATGTCGAGCAGGACGACATCGGGGTGCTCCTGCTCGATGAGGTCAAGCGCAGCCTCGCCATTGGCGGCCCCGATGACTTCGGTTTCCCGCCACTGCAGGGAAAAGCTGATGGTCACCGCCTCGATGACCTCAGCGGCGTCATCAACGACCAGGACCTTCATCCAGCACCTCCTGCGGCAAGACCTTGGGCAGCGCGAACGACACGGTCGTGCCAGTCCCGACCGTGCTTTCCACCCAGATGTGGCCGCCGTGCGCCTCGACGATGCCCTTGGCGATCGGCAGTCCAAGCCCGGCGCCGATGTTGTGCTCAGACGAACTCGTACGATCCGTGAAGAACTGGTCGAACAGGTGGGGTATCGCCTCTGCCGCAATGCCTGGGCCGGCGTCCTGGACGGCAACGATTGCTTCGTCGTCGTCGCGAACGCTCACCCGGATGACCGTGCCCGCGGGCGCGAACTTGTTGGCGTTACGCAGCAGATTCAGCAGAACCCGTTCCAACCGCCGCAGATCGCCCGGGACCTCCAGCGAGGGTGAGGTCGAGAACACTTCGACGCGTTGCCCCCTGGCGTCCAGCAGCGGCCGCATCAGCGATACCGCGCCCTCGATGAGATCCAGTACGTTGATGTTTCGCACGCTGAGTTCGAGGCGGTCCTGGTGGAGGCGGGCCAGATCGAGGAGATCGGTGATGAGGCCGTTCATGCGGTCGGTACTCTGCTTGATATTGCGCAGCAGGCGGAGGCGCATCTCCTCGTCCGGCTCGCTGTCGAGCAGCAGCCCGATGGAGGTGCGGATCAAGGTCAGCGGCGTCCGCAACTCGTGCGAGATTGTTGAGAGCAGGTCTGTGCGTAGCCGTTCGACCTGGTCTCGTTCGTCCTGGAGCGAACTGACCGCCGCGACCTGAGCGATCAGGTCGAGCAGCACGCGCCGCCCATTCTCGGTCAGGGCAGGCACCGGTTCGGGATGGCCGGGAACGGAGCGCAGCAGACCGCGTTCCAGCAGGCCGAGTACGGCGTGCTCGACGGCCGCGCGTGGGGGTGGGGAATCCTGCTCACCAAGACTCGCTATCACCTCGTCAGTCGAGGCGCCCACGCTGGCAGCGAAGAGCGCCACCTGTTCAACCCGGGACAGCAGCGTCTCGTGGCCATTCATGCCTCCTACCTTACCGCGTTGCGATCAGGTTGTGTTGGCGCCGACGCCGTCGAGGAATCTTGTCCTTTGCTGTTCATGCAATGTTCATGCAGATTCCCATGGTTGTTGAGTATCCCCCGATACTCTGGAATCTGTACCGGCCGCTGGTCGGGTATTTGGGTTTAGGTTCCTGCGGCTCTCGGCCGCGAACGGGGATTTCGATGGTTTCCGAGGCACCCGTCCTGTTGACCGAGGACGGACTGTTGCAACTGCAAGGCGAACTGGGCACGTTTCGCGAGCGATACGCCGATCTGGCGCGAGCCAAGGCGGAATCGCCAGAAGACGTGGATGACGGCACGTTGACAAACATGACGCTCATGCAACGGCGCATGGCTGAACTTGAGGACCTGCTGGCGCGAGCCACGCCGCTGGACGGCGTCGCGCGCGAGCCAGGCGTTGTCGGCATGGGCTCTACCGTCACCGTACGGTGGGAGGAAGACGGCGAGGAGACCTACACCATCGTCGATCCCGCCGAGGTCGATCTCGATGCCGGCCGCATCTCGAATGAGTCGCCGGTGGGCGAGGCCCTGGTGGGCGCGCGCGCGGGGGATCGGGTTGCCGTCAGGACCTTCTCGGGCTCCATGTGGCTGTCAGTCGTCTCCGTCCTCTAGCGTGTCGTTGTGCCCCAGGAGTTCACCGTGTCTCGTACCCAGCCTGACCTGCCGCGTTGCGCCAACTGTGGGGCAGAGATCCCGTGGCGGCCAGCGGTCCACCGTGGCAAGACGTATTGCTGCGGCGGTTGCGCGCAAGGCGGCCCTTGCTACTGCTCGTACGACCTGAACGAGCGCGATGTGTCTGGGTCACACGGCCGCGCGTCGGTAGCGGTGCGCGTAGTCACGCGTGACTACGCGCGCGAGGTCAGGTGAATCACCCGGTGGTCGGCGCACCAAACACCTCGGGGATGGGGAGCACATCTCGGCAGCCGTCTCCGTGCTGGCATGGCGCGCCTCCGTGGCTGACGAGGGCCGGCGCCCAGCGTCCGGACCAGCTTGGCCCGCCCTGACCCGGGCATGAGGACAGCGCAAACCCCTTTGTAGGCAATGCACGTGAACATGAGGCGACGATGACAATCACCACTGAACTGCAACCACTCATTCCGCTCTCCATCAGCGCGCCGGCGGTGGCCGATGGCCTCGCCGACGCGCGGGCACTGCTTGATGAGGCGGCAGATGCGCTCGATCTCGAAACCGGCCTGCGCAGCGTGCTCGCCGCACCGGAGCGGGCGCTGGCGGTCAACATCCCGGTCGTCATGGACGACGGCCAGGTGGAAGTCTTCACCGGCTACCGGGTGCAGCACTCCAGCGCACGGGGACCTTTCAAGGGTGGTGTGCGCTTCCATCCCAGCGTGACGCAGGAGGAAACGACGGTCCTGGCCATGCTGATGACCTGGAAGTGCGCCGTCCTGGGGCTGCCCTTCGGCGGCGCCAAAGGTGGCGTGCAGGTCAACCCGCGGCTGCTCTCCCGCAACGAACTCCAACAGTTGACGCGACGCTACACACAGGCGATCCGGCCCATCATCGGGGCGCGTCAGGATATCCCCGCGCCCGACATCAACACCAACGAGCAGACCATGGCCTGGATGATGGATACCCTGCACACGCTTGGCGACGAGACTGCGATGGCGGCCGTCACCGGCAAGCCGGTGGGGATAGGCGGATCGGTTGGCCGTGATCGTGCCACCGGCAATGGCATCGCCATCACCGTACTGGCGCTCCTGCGTGAGCATGGGCGGCGCCCTGAGGAGACGCGCGTCGCGGTCCAGGGCTTCGGCAAGGTCGGAGCTGCCGCGGCACGCGCGCTCGCGGAGGCAGGGTGCCGGGTGGTCGCGGTCAGCGATATCTCGACCGGGTTCTACCATCCGGAGGGCCTCGACGTGGCCGCGCTGGAGTCCTACGTCCGCCAGAACAACGGCCGGCTGCTAGCCGGCTACGCCGCGCCGAATCTGGACCGGATCGATAACGAAACGCTCCTGGCGCTGGATGTGGATGTGCTGGTTCCGGCCGCGCTGGAAGCGCAGATCACCGCCGACAACGCCAGCCACGTGCGGGCCTGGGCGATTGTGGAGGGCGCAAATGCCCCGGTAACTTCGGCTGCCGACCGCATCCTCGCCGAGCGCGGGGTCATTGTTGTCCCCGACGTGCTGGCGAACGCCGGGGGTGTCGTGGTGTCGCACCTGGAGTGGGTGCAGAACCTGCAGGGCTACTTCTGGGATGCCGGCGCCGTCGAGACGCATCTGCGGCAGCGGATGGAGCGGGCCTTCGCCGACGTTTCGCAGACCGCGGTGGCGTGCGATATCCCGCTGCGGCAGGCGGCGTACCGGTTGGCCGTGTCCCGGGTTGCCGAGGCAACGCGGCTGCGCGGTTGGGTCGGGTAAGCGTGACGCACCAGACAACGGCAAGCTCTGATAGTCAGCCCACGGAACGCGCCAGGCCAGCACGATGATCCCGCCCATTTCCGCCCTGCTGGGGATGCTGAACCAGGACCTCGGGATCGATCTGGGGTGCGCCAACACCCTGGTCTACGTACGGGGGAAGGGGATCGTGATCTCCGAGCCGAGCGTGGTGGCCATTGACACGCGCACGCGGCGTGCCTTCGGGGTGGGGGTCGAAGCCAAGGCCATGGTGGGCAAGACCCCGGAGTCGATCATCGCCATCCGGCCGCTGAAAGACGGCGTCATCGCCGACTTCGACACCGTGGAGATGATGCTGCACTACTTCATCCGCAAGGTGCATCTGCAGCGGCTGATGGCCCCTCACCCGCGCGTCGTCATCGGCATCCCCTCCGGCGTCACCGAGGTCGAGAAGCGCGCCGCCAAGGACGCGGCGCTCTCGGCGGGGGCGCGCGAGGCCTACACCATCGAGGAGCCGATGGCCGCCGCCATCGGGGCGGGGCTGCCCATCAACGAGCCGGTCGGCAGCATGATCGTCGACATCGGGGGCGGCACCACCGAGGTGGCGGTCATCTCCC
>JALYWD010000569.1 GCA_030852885.1 Chloroflexota bacterium
CGTGACGTAGTCGAGGTAGCCGCGCACCACCTCCCGGCTCGCGGGCAGGATCAGCTCGCCGCCCAGGATCTGGCTCACCGGCGCCAGGCGGAAGGTGAACTCGGTCACGATGCCGGCGTTGCCGCCACCGCCCCTGATAGCCCAGAAGAGGTCCGGCCGCTCGTCGGCGCTGGCCGTGACAATCTCACCGGCCGCCGTGACCACTTCGGCGGCCAGCAGGTTGTCGATCGTCAGGCCGTACTTGCGGACCATGAAGCCGACCCCACCGCCGGTGGTCAGACCACCGAAGCCCACGGAATGGGTATCGCCCGTGGTCAGGGCCAGCCCATAATCATTCGCCGGCCCGGCAAGATCACCAGAGGTGGCGCCCGGCTGCACGCGCGCGGTCCGCGCCTCGGGGTCGATGCTGATCTGCTTCATGCGCGAGAGATCGACGATGAGGGCGTCGTCGATCATGCTGAGGCGAGCCACGCTGTGGCCTCCGCTGCGCACCGCCAGGGGGACGTCATAGGCGCGGGCAAAGGTGACTGCTGCCGCGACATCCGCGGCGTCAGCCGCGCGGACGATGGCCAGCGGATGGCGATCGACCGTGAAGTTGACCACGCGGCGGGCGTCGTCATACTCCGGGTGCCCTGGGGTGATGAGGTCACCGCGCAGTTGGCCGGCAAGGTCGTCAAGCAGATCGCCGGCAACCATTGAGCTGAGAGAACTGGGGACACGGGTCGAAACCACCATGATGCGCTCCTTGCTGATTCCTGAATCGAGGTTGGCAACCGCGGGCCGGTGCACGTCATTCACCTTATGGCCGCTCTCCGTTACACCCCAGCCACACGACACGTACACTTTCCCTACAGTTCTTCACGGTGCGCAGAGACCCATGGCCAGGAAGGCGCCGCGTACTGACCGATGAGCGAGACACGCCAGCGAGACGCAGACCAGGTTCCCTTCGGGGAACACCTCCGCCGCTTGCGGGTGGCGGCCGGGCTCTCGCAGGAGGCCCTGGCCGAACGCGCGGGCCTCAGCGTGCAAGCGGTCGGGGCCCTGGAAACCGGCAAGCGGCGGCGGCCCTATCCCCACACCGTCGCAGCGCTGGCCGACGCCCTGCACCTTTCTGCCCAGGACCGGGAGACCCTCACGCACGCCCGGGCAGCCGGCGCGGCCACGGTGGAAGCGGCACTCCCACTCCTGCCGGCGCCGCCCAATCCGCTCATCGGCCGGGATGAGGAGCTCCAGGCCCTCCGGCTCCGGCTGGCGGCTGGCCGGGACCGGCTGCTGACCCTCACAGGCCCCGGTGGCGTGGGGAAGACGAGCCTCGTGCTGGCGGTGGCTGCCCAGGCCAGCGACCTGTTCGGTGGCAACGTCGTGTTTGTGCCGCTCGCTGCCATCACAGACGCCACGCTGATTGCCGCGGAAGTCGCCACGGCGATGGGAGTACGCACGACGGGCCAGGAATCGCTGGACGCGGTCGTGCGCCGGGCATTGCATGACCGTCGGATGCTGCTGGTCCTGGATAACCTCGAACACCTCCCGGCAGCGGCGCTGTGGATTGCGGACTTGCTGGTGGCATGCCCGGCACTGACGATCCTCGCGACCTCACGCGCGCCGCTGCGTATCCGGGGTGAGCGGGAGATCACGCTCGGTCCGCTGGCTTTACCCGATTTCCAGGCGATCCGCAGCCCGGCCGACGTGCAGGATGTCCCGGCGGTACGGCTCTTCATTGAGCGAGCGCCAGAACCGGCGTTCACCCTGACCCAGGCCAATGCCGCTGCCGTGACGGCCATCTGCCGCCGCGTGGATGGCCTCCCCCTGGCCATCGAGTTGGCGGCGGCGCGGGTGAAGGTTCTCTCGCCAACTGCCCTGCTGGCCCGGCTCGACCAGATGCTGCCGGTGCTTACGGGCGGACCCCAGGACCAGTCGCACCGCCTGCGCAGCATGGAAGCGGCGATTGCCTGGAGTTACGACCTCCTCGACCCAGCGGAGCAGGCGCTCTTTCGCCGCCTCTCGGTCTTTGCCGGTGGTTTCACGCTGGAAACCGCTGAGTCGATTGCGGGAGACGGCGCCACCTCGACCCTCGACCTCGTCGCCTCCCTCATCGACAAGAGCCTGCTGCGCCGGCTTGATACCCGCGAGGCTGAGTCCCGGTTTGGCATGCTGGCGACGATCCGGGAATTCGGTCTGCAGCGTCTGGCGGCGGGCGCGGAAGCGGAAACTGCCCGCGCCGTGCACGCCGCGTACTTCCTTGCCCTGGCGGAGAAGGCCGAGCCAGCACTGATCGGGCCGGAGCAAGGCGCGTGGCTGGCGCGAATCGAGGCCGAGCATGACAACCTGCGCCTGGCGCTCGCGTGGCTACGGGACCACGGAAAGAGCGAGGACGAGCTCCGGCTGGCCGGTGCGCTATCTCGCTTCTGGGAGATCCGGGGGCACTTGAGCGAGGGGCAGCGGTGGCTGGCGGGAGCGCTGGCGCGCAGGGACGAGGCATCGGCGTCAGTGACCGCGAAAGCGCTGCGCGGCGCCGGCATGATCGCCCGGGAACAGGGCGACTACGCCGCCGCCGCGGCGCTCGGTGAGGAGGCGCTCGTCCTCTACCGCGAGCTAGGCGACACGCTGGGCATCGCGCGCACTGCGCACCTGCTCGGCGATACGGCCAGCGACGTGGGCGACTACGCGCGTGCCGCGGCGATGCTCGAAGAAGGCCTCGCGCTCTTCGAGGCCCTTGGCGATGCGAGCAGCGTGGCAAACATGCTCAACGATCTGGGAGTTGTCGCGCGGCGGCAAAGGGAATTCGACCTCGCGGCAAGCCTCTTCACAGCAAGCCTGGCCAGGGCCCGGGTGGCCGGGAACGAGCTCGGGGTCGCGCGCACGCTGAGCAACCTGGGGCATGTCGCCGCTGACCAGCACGATTATCCGCGCGCCATTGCTCTCTACCGGGAAAGCCTGGAACTGCAGGCGGAGGTGGGGGACATCAGGGGCATCGCCTGGAGCCTGGAGCGGATCCCCGCGCTGCCCCTCGCCTGGCAGTGGCCCGAGCAGGCGGCGCGGCTGTTCGGCGCGGCCGACGCCGCCCGGGACGCCGCCGGGCTGCCGCTCCCTCCGGCAGGGCGTGACTGGTACGACTGCGCCGTGGCGGAGTTGCAAGCTCGTCTCGGGGAGGCCGCATTTCGGGCGGCGTGGGCCGCGGGCCGGGCACTCCCGTTGTTGCAGGCAATCGCCGCGGGACTGGCCCTCGACAACGAACTCGGCTGAATGGCGCCCGCACGGAACCGGTGCGGGACCGTGCTACCATCGGCGTGTTTTGGCCGGTTTCCAGGCTTGCCTTGCCGGCAGATCCGCTTGTCGTGTGGCGCCTGCCTCCTGGGGTGGGTGGGGATTGCAATAAACACAGGGGTACAACCAACATGGCGGTCGAACCGCTGATCTATGAGCTCAGCAAGCCGGGCCGGCGCGGCGTGCGCATGCCCAAGCCAGACGTGCCGGAAACGGCTGAACTCCCCGCCCATCTGCGACGCGAATCGCTGGACTGGCCGGAAGTCAGCGAGATCGATGTCATCCGCCACTTCACCCGGCTCTCCCAGAAGAACCACGCCATCGATATCGGGATGTACCCCCTCGGCTCCTGCACGATGAAGTACAACCCGAAGATCAACGAGGTGGTGGCGCGCCTACCCGGCTTCGCCGACATTCACCCCTACCAGGACCCCAGCACCGTCCAGGGCGCCCTGCAACTGATGTGGGAGTTGCAGGAGATGCTGGGCGAGATCTCGGGCTTCCACCAGGTTGCCCTGCAGCCTGTCGCTGGCGCGCAGGGGGAACTCACCGGCTGCCTC
>JALYWD010000578.1 GCA_030852885.1 Chloroflexota bacterium
GTGCGCTTCAAAACCGGTTAGTCGCTCCCGGTCGCCGCGAAGAGGTCGCGCCCGGCGCAGAGGTGTGCCCGGTGGCCAGTCGCGAGGCGGCGGTAGACGTGCATCACGTCCGATGCAATGGACGACCAGTCGTACCGCTCGACTGAGGGCCGGGCTGCCCTGGACATGGCAGCCCGGAGTTGATCATTGCCGAGGACAGCGGTCAGGCCGTCCGCCAGCGCCTGGGGCGATTGCGGCTTGACCAACAGGCCGCTCACACCCTCGTCGATTGTGTAGCGCAGCCCGCCCGCCCGTGAGGCGACGACCGGTGCGCCGCAGGCGAGCGCTTCCACAGCCACCAGCCCGAACGACTCGTAGCGCGACGGCACAGCGACGACGTCCGCCGCGGAGTACGCGACCGGAAGCTGGTCCTGCGGCCAGGAGCCAAGGAGGCGGAAGTGGGCGCCGAGACCGCGGTCGCGGATATCGGCGGCAACCTTCGCCAGAGGCCCGACCGGGTTGCCGGACTCGTCCAGCTCACCCCCAATAATGACGAAGACGGGTAACTTCGCCAGCCGCTCCTGCTGGATGATGAGTTCGGCGGCCTCCACCAGGGTGTCGATCCCCTTGATGGGGTCGATGCGGCCGACGAAGAGGACGGCCAGCTCATCGTCTCGCAGGTCAAGACGCTCGCGTGCGGCAATGCGTGAATGCGGCTGGAAGAGTTGGAGATCGACGCCGGGCGGAATGGTGCAGACCTTCTCTGCCGGGACACCCATGCGCCAGATGAGATCCGCGCGCTCATCGGGGTTGGCGGCGATGAGGCCATCCGCGAGCGTAAGCAACTGCTTCTCAATCCGGAGGCGAAGGTCGGTCTCCTGGTCCTGCGTGCCAGAGACAGCGTTCTTCATGTGGGCCGTGGTGTGAAACATCTGCACGAACGGCGTGTTCCAGTAGCGGCGCGCGAGCTCGGCGACCCAGCCAGAGAGCCAGTAGTGCGCGTGGACGACGTCGTAGCGGGTGCCAGTACGGAGAGAATAGAGCGCCATCTCTTCGGCGAAGTCAGGCAGATAGGGGAAGAGATCGTTCTTGCTGATCTCGGCGGCTGGACCAGCGGTGATCGCGATCACGTTCACACCCGGCACAATTTCGCGCACCTCTGGCGTGTCCGGATGCGTGCGGCGGGTAAAGATGTCAACCGGCAAGCCCTGTGCCGCGAGGTGCGTGGCGAGTTCGCGGATGTAGACATTCATGCCGCCAGCGTCCTTGCCACCAAGTGTGGCAAGCGGCGAGGTATGCACGGAGATCTGGGCAGCGCGGCGCAGCGGGGTATCGGTATCGTAGCCGAAGACCGCGGGCCCGCCGTACGGGGCGAGTGTCACGAAGTCGAGCCTTTCACCGGCGCCGGTTTTGGGCGCCGTCAAACGTTCGCAATGTTCACCGTTGCCGGTAGTGCGAACAACGCTGCACAGCCCGCGGATCATAGCAGTACGTGTGCAACGTGGGTTTCATGCCAACCGTTCCCTAGCTGCTCTTTGGGACCAACAGGCCCACGGAGCCGTCCTTGCGACGGTAGATGACGCTGGGGATGTCCTCCGCCGAGTAGTGGAACAAGTAGAAGTCGTGGCCCAGGAGTTCCATCTGCTCGATGGCTTCATCAAGGTCCATGGGCTTGACGTCGAAGCGCTTGGTCCGCACGAGGCTGCCCAGTTCCAGTGTCTCGTCATCATCGTCCAGCGGCCCAGCATCGTCCACGGCCGGCTCCGGCGAGATGCGAATCGAGGCTGTACCGGGCGCTTTGCGGTTGCGCCGCTTGCCGCTGACGCGTTGCACCTGTCGCTCCAGCTTTTCGAATGCCTGGTCGATGGCCACAATCGGCTCGGCGGCGCGTTCCTCGGCGCGGATTACATCACGGCCGGCGCGGATCGTAATCTGGGCAGCGGTACTATCGGGGCCGACCCGGTTGTGGAGCGCACGCAGTTCCAGTTTGGCGTCAACGACGCGATCAATGAGACGCTCCAGACGCAATGCGCGCCGGGTAACGTATTCGCGTAGATCATCGGTGACTGGGACGCCATTACCGCGAACTTGAAAGTCCACCTGCCGGCTCCTTTCTTCAAGGGGGTGTTTCGATCTGGGGACTGCTTTGTCCCGGCGCACATGGAGCGTCCGCCCGAGGATGGTGGGCGAAACCGGTGCCCGCGGAGGGACTCGAACCCCCGACGCCCACCTTAGGACGGTGGCGCTCTATCCGCTGAGCTACACGGGCGTGCGGCACCTGGTTGCCTGAGGATGATCGTAGCACAGGCGCAGCGGCGGGCCGCCAACTTTGAAGCGGTTGGGCGGGTGTGTTATGCTCGCGTGGTTGTTCGGGGAGTAGCGCAGCCCGGTTAGCGCGCAGCGTTCGGGACGCTGAGGTCGGAGGTTCGAATCCTCTCTCCCCGACCAGGAACGGGAGTGGCGAAGGCCGCTCCCGTTTTGTCTTTCCTGAGCGAGATATCACGATGACGAAGTTGACCTCGGATGACCGCGAGGTAGCGGCCAGGGCAGGGGCCAATCCTCTGCGGAGCATCCCGCCGATCGCCGAGCTTTGTGCCGCTGTGCGGGCTCACGGCATTGCGATAGCCGAGCCGCTCCTCACCAACCTGGTGCGTCGCGAGGTCGAGGAAATCCGCACGGAAATCCGCGATGGCGCGCTGCATGGCCGGGATGACATCACCGAGCGTGTGGTCGCTGCCGCGCTCGCGCTGCAGCGGCCCCGTCTGGGACGCGTGATCAACGCAACCGGGATCATTGTCCACACCAACCTGGGCCGGGCGCCGGTGAGCCGCGCGACCGCGCAGGCCATGGCCCTCGCCGCTGCCAGTGCTGTCCCGCTGGAGATAGATCCGGCAACCAACCGCCGTGGTGGGCGCATGCGCGAGATCACCGCGCTGTTGCAGGTGCTGACCGGCGCGGGAGCGGCGCTGGTCGTGAACAACTGCGCGGCTGCGGTGCTGCTCGCGCTCTCCGCGCTGGCGAGTGGCCGCGAGGTGATCGTTTCCCGGGGTGAGGCCATCGAGATCGGGGGC
>JALYWD010000635.1 GCA_030852885.1 Chloroflexota bacterium
AGCCTGATCAGCAGCGGCGAGTATGTGCCGGGCCGGGGTGGCTGTCCGGCAAGCTCGCTGGCCAGTGTCAGGAACTGGCGGCCGGTGAGCGGTTCTGCCGCAGGGGCGTGCCAGACCTGTCCCTGCGCCTCAGGCCGCGAGCCGAGCGTGATCAGCACGCGCGCAAAGTCTTTGACGTAGGTCATGGTGTGCGGCTGATCGAGGCTGCCGGCCCACATCGCCTTCTTGCCAGACAGGATGGCGGGGAACACACGGTCACCGGCAACGGAATTGGTGACGCCAGGGCCGAAGTAATCTGATCCGCGGCCAATGACCGCGCGCACCGTGCCGGCGCGATGCGCCGCGAGCAGGGTGTTTGCCAGCCGGGCGCGCAACCGCCCTTTCTTCGTGGTGGCCGACAGCGGCATGTCCTCCGTCATGGGGCGGTCAACCGGGCCATAGGCATAGGCGTTATCGACGTAGACCAGGGTGGCGTTGGCTGCGCCAGCAGCGGCAATCAGCGAGTCCATCACCGGAGGCAGGAGATCAGGCCAGGCCGGGTAGGGGACGTTGACCGCGTGGTAAACGACGCCCACTCCGGCGCAGGCTGCCCGCGTGCTGGCGGGATCAGCGGCATCCGCCGCGATCACTTCGACCCCGGCCGGGACATCAGCCCGGCCGCTGCGGGTCACGGCCCGCACCGCTTTGCCCTGCGCGGCCAACTCGCGGACGAGGGCGCCGCCAGCGCCACCTGCGCCGAACACGACATGGAGCCCGTGTTTCTCATGTGTAGGCTGATGCGATTGCATATGAGTCACGCCAGTCTCTCCGATCGTGCGATTGGCGGTCGATGTCGTTGCAAGGTGAGGCATTACTGCGAGACCCCCCGGCCAGCCGTCGCTGGCTGGGCCGCTTGCGGCAGAGCCGCGGTGGCGACGGGGACGCGCAGCAGGCACACCGCCGTTGCGATGAGCCAGAGTGACCAGAGGATGTAGGCGAAGGCGTTGATGGTTCCGCCCAGGGCAAACCCGGCCGGCTCCAGCAACCCGGCCAGGATGCCGAGCGCGGCCACGATGCCCACCCAGCCGAGCCAACTGCGGAAGGGCGCGCCGGCCAGCATCGCCCCGGCGATGACCAACGTCCACGCGCCGGTCGCCAGGTACCCGAGGTGCTCGCCGACGGCGACACCGGCGTACTGGTGGAAGGCGGAGAAGACCACCAGCACGGCTTCGCGGGTGGCGTCGCTGGCGGCAGGATCGAGATACGCCTGGGCCAGCCCCGGCACGAGGAAGGGCCAGCGCAGGAGGCCCAGCACCTGGGCCACGCCCGCCACGATGGCGAAGGGGGTGGCCAGCGCGAGGAGCGGCGAATCGCCCGGGAAGGCGCGGCGCAGCAGGACGGCCGCCGGGATGAAGAGGGCCGGGGTAAGAGCGAAGCCGTACCAGATGGCCAGCAGGGATGTGCCGCCGGCGGCGAACTGGCGCAGGATGCTATCGGCGGGCTCCCGCAGGATATCCGGGTAGCCGAACGTGCTCTGGAGCAGGAAGAAGAAGACGTTGAACAGGACGGGCACAATGATGAGGAGTGCCGCGGTTACGGCGCGGCTGCGCGTGGTCATGATGAGGCTCCTTGACGATGATTGCCTGGACGAACGGGGAAGTGGCCAAGTGATCAGGCGGCAGGGACAGGGTGGACGATGGATGGTGCTGGCTGCGCGTCACGCAACAGGCGGCCAGGCAGCAGCCCGCTGAGCAGGGTGAACGCCAGCGCGCCGAAGTTCGTGAACTGCTGCGTTACCTGGACCTGCGCGGCGGTGGTGACCACCCAGCCAAGTGCCCACAGGATGGGCATGGCGAGCGCGCCACCGGCGGGGAATCCGAGGAACGTGGGCATCCAGCGCAGCAGGAGCGAGCGGGACATGGGATGGTCCGCGAACATGCGAGGCATGGTCAGACGCGTGGACATAATGGATCCTCCCGTGGTGGTATGGGCTCATCATGGACGGGGTGTGCGTAGTGGAGTAGAGCGCGCCCGGTGGCCCGCATAGCGTCAGGCCGCGCGGCTACGGATCGCTGGCGTAGTAGGGCGAGAGCACGCGCAGGATCAGGGCGCGCCCTTCCTGTAAATCGACCTGCTCGCCGGTGAGCCGGTCGAGTTCGGCGAAGGGGAACCAGAAGTCGGCCAGGATCCAGATGATGCGCGCCAGTTCCGGCAGGGACTGGTCGGGGTCTGGGACGTTGAGGACGCCGACCTGCGTGAAGATGCGCAGCAGCCCCTCGACGTTAGCCAGGCCCGCCTCGCGCACCTCGTGGTACGAGGCCAGCAGTTCGGGATCGCGGCGCAGCAGGGCGGGCATCTCGCGGTAGA
>JALYWD010000623.1 GCA_030852885.1 Chloroflexota bacterium
GGCTTCCAGTGCCGCTCCTCTGGCTCCTCGCCGAAGAGCTGGTAGAGGTAGCTCTGGGCCGTGTTGTGCTCGGCCTTCGGCGCGATGGGCTCCTTGCCCTGCCGCAGGCGGAAAAACGCGGCCAGGATGCCAGGGAAGCGCGCGGTCAGCGCAATGGCTTCGTCCAGATCCGGCTCGTCATCGAAAAGCCCTGACCCACTGGCGCCAAGCGCGGATACCCCCGTGCGCAGGGCATCCATTGGCTCGGCGTCCGCGGGCAGCGCCCGGATGACAGCGACAACCTGCTCTGGCAGTCCCCGGTTCGCCGCGAAGGCGGCCACCAGCCCATCCAGCTCAGCCCGATTGGGGAGATGGCCATTCCAGAGCAGGTAGGCAACTTCCTCGAACGAGGCCTTGCCAGCCAGCTCGTGAATGTCATAACCTCGATAAACGAGTTTGCCTTCCTCGCCAAAAACGTGGCTGAGCGCGGTGGACGCCGCGACGACGCCCTCCAGCCCTTCAGGTTTTGGCAGGACAGGCTGGTCGGAAACGGGCGATTTGCCGTTGGACCCTGTCATCTTTACGCTCCCGCTGGTCATCGCGTGTGCAGGCTGTTTCATAAACGTCATCGCCTGCGAGAAAAGCAACGCCGCGCATTGCTTCTGGTACGCGACGCCACTCAGGATTCTCCCCAATCGTAGCACGCTGCCCAAATCGCCCGGCTCGCGAATTGGTGGCGCAGACCAGCATTGGTGGTCATAATTCCCTGTGCCGCCGGGTTCCCGCACCCGCGCCAGCCTTGCACTGCGCACTGCGTCTGACGATGGAGAAGGGATTGCGGCTCGGGCGATTTGGTCCCAACGCGAACTGGCGGCACGTGAGCGTGCGCCGAGCAGGAGCATCCTTGCTTGCGGCGAGCTTGCTGTTGTCCGCCCTCCCCGTCACCCCGCTCCTCTCCTCCGCTGCTCCTCTTGCCTGGTCCGAAGGCACTGACGCGGGCGTTGTCGATCAACCAACCGGAGCCGCCAACGGCGAACAGCCTGATGCCGGCCGGCCGCGAGATGGCGCCAGCAGCGTGCGGCAGCGGGGCCGGGAAGCGCCGGTTGACCTCCTCCAGGTCGCGGCGGACGAGAACGACGCGCCGGAGGCCGTTGGCGCCGACCCGGGTGATGGTCCGCCGCCCGCACGCAAGAACCAGAAATCGGCCAGCGCGGATCAGGCAGCCAGGGACGCGCGGAACGCAAACATCCGCATGTGGCCGATGCCCGCCGAGAGCTACACCTTCACCCAGCCCTTTGGTTGTGTGCCGCAGATTGCCCACTTTTACCAACCGGGCGCGGGCTGCCCGGCGGATCGCCCGGTCGTCCACACCGGGCTGGACCTGGCCGCGCCAGAAGGCACGCCCTTCTACGCGGCGGCGTCTGGATGGGTGACGGAATCGGGCTATGACCGCGAAGTCGGGGTTGCCAACACGCGGATCATCATTCAACACGAGGGCCGCAACGACGGCTACGCCACCGAGTACCTGCACTGGGTCGCCTCGTTCGTCGATGTGGGCGACCACGTTGAGGCCGGGCAGCTCATCGGCGAAGTTGGATCAGTGGGGTACTCCACAGGCCCGCACCTTCACTTCTCGCTGATTGACCTCGACTCCGGTGAACATGCCGACCCCACCCGCTGGCTGCCGGAAGAACCCGGCACCGAGGGGTATCGGGGCATCACCCCGCGCCGCGCCGCCATGCGTCTCCCGGCCGGGACCACGGCTGGCGTGCCTGAGCACACGGACCCCAACCCGCCGGACGCACCGACGCGCGACGATCTCCCGGAATCGGCGGACGCGGGGAAAAACAACAAGCGAAACAAGGACCGCGGCAAGCACAAGAAGGGCAAGCAGCGCGAAGAGCGGCAGAACAAGGACGGCAAGAACCGCGAGAAGGACACGCGCAAGGTCTCTGGCAAGGACGGCGCGACGAGCGAGGACGGCTCAGCCGCCTCTGATGACAAGCAGGCGGACCGCGACCGGTCACGCACTCGCAAGCGGGAGCGGAACCGGGACGGCGCCGCGAAGTCGCACAATGCCAGCGGCGAGGATTCCTCCGGCAACTCACGCAAGGAGCGCCGGAAGAAGGACACTGGGAACGACACATCCACCGGGAAAGACGACAAGCGCTCTTCCCGCAAGGAGAAGGACCCGGTCGAGCAAACCGACACCCGGGACAAGGGCAATAACAAGAACGGCAACGGTGGCGGCGGCAACAAGAGCAAGCAGAACCGCCAGCAGGACGACACCCAGCAGGTCGCCGAGGAAACGCCCGCACCTGTGGAAGAGGCGCCTGTCGATGGGCAGGAGCAAGAGGACGAGAACGGTCCCGGCCGCGACGGCAAGGATGGCGACAACGGCGCCGACAACCCCGATGGCGACGCTGGAAACGGCGGCAACGGCCAGGACAACGCCGACGGAGAGGCTGGCAACGGCGGCAACGGCCAGGCCGGTGGCGATGGTGACGCCGGCCAAAGCGGCGGCCCGGGTGAGCGCGGTGGAGATGGTGGCGACGGTACTGCCAGGCACGCGGCATAACCAGCCGCCCATCCTCGATTGCCCCAACTCACGGAGCGCGTGGCCAGCGGCGGCGTGCGCCGATGCTATTCAGAGCACGAGATCGGTCGCCTGGTGCTCCACATGTCACCCTGGAGACGGGCCTGGCTGCAGTGGCCCTCCCTTGATCTGCACCGCTGTACCTGTCACTCGGCTACTCTCGCAGGCATCCACGGTTCGCGGATGCACCTGTTCCCGGGGTCGTCCTGCGTTCGTCGAACGACCACGCTTCCCACCTCTCGGTCCCGAAGTGCCATCTCCCTACGCGTGTCGTCCTGAGCTTGTCGAAGGACCTCGCTCACCAGCCTCCGACGTGCGAGGTGTCGGCCCCCATTGCCTGTCATCCTGAGCCCGCAGGCGAAGGATCTCGCCAACCCGCAGGCAAAAGACTTCATCGTTCCCCGCTCCCCTCGCACCCAACTACTCACCGTTCTGTCACTCAAATACAGGTGTCATCTCGAGCGCAGTCGAGAGATCTTGGCCTCGCAGACCGCAACATCTTGAGGTGGCCGCAACGCTGACATGCGGGCATCGGTGGTTGGCGGTGGGGAGGCCGAGATCCCTCGTGCCTCGGGATGACAGGCGAGGGTGGACGGTGGCATCGGAACGTGGTGGGAGGGGAACGAGATCCTTCGACTTCGCTCAGGACGACACCTGAAGGGGGATGACACTTCGCACGTTAGTGGCTGCGGGACCAGGTCCTGCGCCTGCCCTCAGGATGACACCTGGAGGTGGACACTGCCTTGACCAGTCAGGCCCCGGAGACCTACGACGCTGCGCTGGGTCGCCAGGAACGTGTCCCTGGGCTGCGGCATGCGCAAGTCATGGTCAGGCTACAGCATCCCGCATGCCTGAGCCTGGCTCACACGCTAACGACCGCCCCTGGGGGATCTATCAGTCCTCAGTCGCGGCGCGGTACTCCGCGTCGAGCACCCGGCGGGCGCGAGGCAACTCCAGCGCCACCTGCTCCAGGGCGGCGTGGAGCGCGGCCTGCTGATTGGCGTCGGCATCGGCGTGCAGGTGTGGATAGATCGAGCGCGTCAGGGTCACGCGCAGCGCGGTGACAAATGCGCCAATCTCGTCCCGCGTCTTCTCGGAGAGGTAGACGCGCTGGGCGCTGTAGGCATCGGCCAGGGCGAAGGCACGCTCGCCGACCTCGTTCCAGTTCTCCCAGATCAGCGCTTCCGTCAGGAACTCCGCCGGCGGCGAATAAGGCTCACCCGGCAGCAGCACGGGATTGGTCACGGCGCCGAGGGCGGTCTCCAGTCGCGCCAGGCGCGCGTAGAGCTCGCTGATGATCTCGGCCCGGCGGTCTCGCCCGGCGTTGCGGCGATCCTCGCCGATTTGCCCGACCATCGCCAACACATCGCCGCGCAGCCGCTCGATCGCCATATCGCGGCGCGCGGTCTCGGCCTCGCCCGCCAGCTTCAGCTCCACGCCAATGCGCAGGATGGCCGAGCGCTGATCGCGCAGTTCCTGCTGCAGCCCGCTCAACTGCGCCTCAACATGATCGAGCCGCTCCCCAAGCACTTCCACTGGTGAAGGCCCGGGATTGAGCGGCGTCAGGTCGAGCAGGATCGGTTCGGGAGGGTCTTCGCGCGCGAGCACCGTGAGTGACGGCGCGCCGCGCGGCAGAGCCGGCTCCGCTGCCGTCGCCGGAGCCTCGCCGCGCCCCCCTGCCAGGGCCTCGTTGCCGAGCAGGTCCTCGCCCAGCAGAGCACCACCACCGCCAGACGTGCGGAGTAGCGGCAGGTTCCATGAATCCGGGCGCTGCCTGACCAGCACGCCTACGGTGGCGGCGATCAACACAATCAGGATGAGTAGGCCAACGACGCCTGGTTCCATTCTGGCTCCTTCGCGGTGCTGTCCGGCCGGATTGCTGCCGAAACTACCCCGTTGCACCGATCATGGCACAACCTAGGCCAATCCGGCAGCCCTGACGGCAGGGCGACCGGGGCCTCAGTCCGCGATACTGGGAAGCCCCGCCAGCGCCGCATCGATCTCGGATTGCGGCTGCTCGTAATCCTGCATGCTCCCGGAGAGGTAGCTGTCGTAGGCCGACAGGTCGAAGAACCCGTGACCCGAGAGGTTGAAGAGGATCGTCTTCGCCTCTCCGGCGTCACGCGCGGCCAACGCCTCATCGATCGCCACCCGGATGGCATGTGAGGCTTCCGGCGCGGGCACGATGCCTTCCGTACGGCCGAACTGTACGGCCGCCTCGAACGCGGCGCGCTGCTTCACCGCCTGCGCCTCGATGATCCCCTCCTCCTTGAGCAGGCTCACCAGCGGCGCGACGCCGTGGTAGCGCAACCCTCCCGCGTGAATGCCTGCCGGCACGAACGTGTGCCCGAGCGTGTGCATCTTCACCAGCGGTGTCAGTTGCCCGGTATCGCCGAAGTCGTAGGCGTACGCGCCGCGCGTGAGCGTGGGGCAGGCAGCCGGCTCGACGCCAATGATGCGGATCTTCTTGCCCGCCAGCTTTTCCGGGACGAACGGGAAGCTGATCCCCGCGAAGTTGGAGCCGCCACCCACGCAGCCAATGACGACATCCGGGTAGGCGTCGGCCATCTGCATCTGCTGAATTGCCTCCTGCCCGATCACCGTCTGGTGCAGCAGGACGTGGTTCAACACGGAGCCGAGCGCGTACTTGGTGTCCTCACGCGTCGCGGCGTCTTCGACCGCCTCGGAGATCGCGATTCCCAGCGAGCCGTTCGAATCAGGATCGCGCTCCAGCACCGCGCGGCCGGAGTTCGTGTCCATGCTGGGGGAAGCCACGCATTGCGCGCCCCAGGTCTCCATCAGCGCCCGCCGGTAGGGCTTCTGGGCGAAGGAGATCTTCACCATGTAGACCTTGATCTCGAGGTCGAAGAGGGACCCCGCCAGCGCCAGCGAACTCCCCCACTGCCCCGCCCCGGTTTCGGTGGCGATGCGCTTCACGCCCTCCTGTTTGGCGTAATACGCCTGCGGGATCGCGGTGTTCGGCTTGTGCGAGCCAGCCGGGCTGACACCCTCGTTCTTGTAGAAGATGCGCACATCTTTGGGCAGATCGAGCGCGCGCTCCAGTTGGTGCGCCCGGTGCAGCGGCGTTGGCCGCCAGAGGCGATAAATCGCGAGTACTTCCTCCGGCACCGGGATGTGGCGCTCGGTCGAGACCTCCTGGGCGATCACCGCCATCGGGAAGAGCGGCGCCAGGTCATCCGGGCCAATCGGCTGGTGCGTGCCGGGGTGGAGCACCGGTGGAGGCGGTGATGGCAGGTCCGCCACGACGTTGTACCAGGTCGCGGGGATCGCCTCCTCGGGCAGCAGGTAGCGGGTGGTTTCGAGCACCGGGACTCCTCTCTCGCCCCAGCCGGGCGCCACGGCGCGGCTGGAAATCTGTTGCATGCACATCACTCAGGAGGGTGATGGTACGCGGCGAACCGCTCGCCAGCAACGCATGCCAGGCGCACAAATCCGGCCGGAACGTACTCCCCCGGTGCTACACTCGGGCCTCCACGCGGGACCAGAACAGGTGGCCCTGCCGCCGATTTTCCGGGAGAGGACCAGTCGCCCCATGAGCGCCACGCTGCCGCAGCAGGCCGCCCCTTTTTCCGCCAACGGGCATCGCCCGGGGCCAGCGGCAGAAATCGCCAGCGCCCTGCAGGAAGAACTCAGCAAGCGGCTGGTTGGTGAGGTCCGGTTCGACGCCGTCTCGCGCATGCTCTACAGCACCGATGCCTCGAACTACCAGATCGAGCCGGTCGGCGTGGTCGTGCCACGCACCATCGACGATGTCCTGGCGACCATCGAGGTCGCCACGCGCTTCGGCGTGCCGCTGCTGCCACGCGGCGGCGGCTCCTCCCTGGCCGGGCAAACGGTCGGCGCGGCGCTGGTCATGGACTTCTCCAAGTATCTCTCACGCATTCTTGACCTCGATGTCGAAGGGAAGACGGTTACGGTCGAGCCGGGCATCAACGTCCAGGCGTTGAACGTGCTGCTTCGCCCCTCGGGCCTCATGTTTGGCCCCGACCCGGCGTCCGCCGAGCGCGCGACAGCCGGCGGCATTGTCGGCAACAACTCGACTGGCTCCCACTCGATCCTGTACGGCATGACCGGCGACAACGTCATGCGCGCGCGCGCCGCCCTCGCGGACGGCACGGTGCTGGAGCTGGGGCCAACCACGCCAGAGATGATGGCCGGCCTGGCCGGACGGGACGACAGCCAGGGCCGGCTGTATGCGGAGCTGCTGGCCTTCCGCCAACGCTACGCCGGGCTGATCGAGCGCGACTTCCCGCGCCACTGGCGGCGCGCCACCGGCTACTCGCTGGATCAGTTGATCAAACCGGACGACGAGTTCAACCTGGCGCGGCTGCTGGTCTCCTCCGAGGGCACGCTGGCCACACTGCTCGATGTCACGTTCAACCTCTACCAGCGCCCGACGAAAACCGGCCTGGTGCTGCTCCAATTCGACAACCTGGCGGCCTCCATGTCCGCCACCCCGGCCATCCTGGAGACGGACCCCTCCGCCGTGGAGCTGATGGGCCGCCTGCTCATCAACCTCACCCGCTCGCAGCCCGGCTTTTCCCGCCAGATCGCGATGATCCAGGGCGACCCGGAGGCGGTCCTGGTCGTCGAGTATTACGGCGAGACCGAAGACGAGTTGACGCTGAAGGCCGAGCACCTCAAGCAGCACCTGATCGACCGCGGCATCAAGACCATGGTCGATCCGCTCACCGTGCTCGACGTGCAGCAGCAGGCTGATGTCTGGTCCGTGCGCAAGGCGGGCCTCGGCCTGCTGATGAGCATTCGGGGCGATTACAAGCCGATCGCCGTGATCGAGGATGTCTCGGTGCCGGTCGAGCATCTAGCCGAGTACGTGGGCGCCATCGAAGAGCTGGTGGCCGCTCAGAACACGGAAGCGGCCTACTACGCCCACGCTTCCGCCGGGTGCCTCCACATCCGGCCGCTCGTCAACCTGAAGACGCGCGAGGGCGTCGTCTCCATGGTCGAGATGGCTGATGCAGCCGCCGACCTGGCCCACCGCTTCGGTGGGCACCTCTCCGGTGAGCACGGCGATGGCCTGCAGCGCTCAGCGTTGAACGAGCGCATTTTTGGCCCGGAGCTGTACCAGGCCATGCGCGAGTTCAAGCGCATCTGGGACCCGAAGCTGCTCATGAATCCGGGCAAGAAGGTCGATGCGCCTCCGATGACGGAAAACCTGCGCTACGGCCCGAAGTATCACGCCCGCCAGCCGAAGACCTACCTGAGCTTCGCGGTCGAGGGCGGCTTCGACCGCGCCGTCGAGATGTGCAACGGCGCTGGTGTCTGTCGCAAACTGAAGGCGGGCACCATGTGCCCCTCGTTCATGGCCACGAAGGACGAGAAGGACTCCACCCGTGGCCGCGCCAATGCGCTGCGCAACGCGCTGGCCGGGGACATGCTGGATCGGCCCGACCTGGCCTCGAAGGATGTCTACGACACGCTCGACCTCTGCCTCTCCTGCAAGGCGTGCAAGACCGAGTGCCCCTCCAGCGTGGACATGGCCAAGCTGAAGACGGAGTTCCTGCAGCACTACCACGATGTCCACGGCACGCCGCTGCGCTCCCGCTTCTTCGGGCACATTCACGACATCTCGAGGCTGGCCTCGCCCTTGGCGCCCTTTGTCAATCTCACCATGCGCCTGGGCCTGGACAAGCCGGTCAAGAAGGCGCTCGGGGTCGCGCCGGAGCGCAAGCTCTCCCGCTTCGCCTCGCGCACCTTCACCCAGCGCTGGCATGAGCACCAGCGACAGGTGGCGGCGCACCCGCGCCAGACGCGCGGCCAGATCGTGTATTTCCACGACACGTTCGCGGAATACAACTACCCGCACATCGGCATGGCGGCGGTGAAACTGCTGGAGGCAGCGGGCTTCGACGTCATCGTCGAGGAGCGGCGCGCCTGCTGCGGCCGCCCGATGCTCTCCAAGGGCCTGATCGAGGAAGCGCGGGCGCTGGCGAAGAGGAACATCCAGCTCCTGGCGCCGTACGCACGCAATGGCATCCCCATCGTCGGCACGGAGCCGAGCTGCATCCTGACCCTGCGTGACGAGTACAGGGACCTGTTCCCGGACGATGCCGACGCCACGGCCGTCGCTTCCGAGTCCTTCATGATCGATGAGTTCCTGGCCAAGCTGGACCAGGCTGGGGATCTCGGCATCACCTGGAAGACGGACGCCGGCCCCGAAGTGCTCTTCCACGGGCACTGCCACCAGAAGGCGCTCATCGGCGTAGGCCCGTCCATGGCAATGTTCCGCAAGGCCGGCTGCTCGGCAACGGAGAGCGGCGCGGGCTGCTGCGGCATGGCGGGCTCGTTCGGCTATGAGGCCGAGCACTACGATGTGTCGAAGAAGATCGGCGAGGACCGCCTCTTCCCGGCCGTTGAGGCCATGCCGGAATCCGCCACCATCAGCGTGGCCGGGGTTTCCTGCCGCCAGCAGATCGGGCACTTCACCGGCCGCCACAGCCGCCACATCGCGGAAGTGCTGGCCGATCGCGTCGCGCCGGGTCACCGCTGGGCCGCGCGCACGCCGGAGCCCGTCCCCGACTCGGTCCAGCCGACGCCGGAGATGGCCGTCCACGCGAAGCAGACCGGGAACTCCTGACGCCATCCCTGACACACCTCTCGTGAGACGCTTTTGTTCGTTTCGCCGAGCCAGCAGCGCAAAAAAAAGCGGGCCACGATCAGCAAGACTGGCGCGCTCGAAACCCCGGGCCTCCCGGCACTGCTTGCGCCCCTGGCTCGCAAGCGTGGCGCCGAGGTGCGTCGCCACGTATCGCGGATTGGCAATCACTCTGCTCATGAGATAACTCTACTCGGCGCGACGAAATGCGTCAAGAACGTACCTTCAATGTGTAGTCCTTAACTGTGTTTCCTTCCTGGGGTGACTGTGTGGCGGGGGGCCCCCGCCACAC
>JALYWD010000624.1 GCA_030852885.1 Chloroflexota bacterium
CCAGGAACTGCGCCGCGCGCAACGATCTCCGCCCGGCCTGGCAGATGCAGACAATCGGCTGATCACGCGGCAACTCATCGAGGCGCAGCGCCAGGTCCGCCTGTGGCAGGTGCAGCGCGCCGCGCACGTGGCCCGCCTCGTACTCCGCCGGCTCGCGCACGTCGATGACAAACGCGTCCTGGCGCAGCGCGAACTCAACTACGGTCAGTGCCTGCACCTCCGGTGCCGTCGTCAGCATGGCCCATGGCAGGTCCGCGTGGCCGCGGTTCGTGGACTCGATTGCGGTGATGTTCAGGGGGCGCGGCGGCACCACGCCGGTCAACTGGGCAATGAACTCGCCGCGTGACAGGCGCGCCAGCGGGTTGAAGCGCCGCTCCGCCCCGACCGTCGTCGCGGACGCGCCGTTCATCGCCGCGCCGCATGGTCCCTCGAAGTGGCCGGGGTAGACCGCTGTCCACTCCGGTAAATCCAGCAGCCGCTGTATGCTCTCGTACTGGGCAAAGGCGTCTCCACCGCTGAAATCGGGCCGTCCGGCATCACCGACGAGCAAGGAATCGCCGGTCAACACGGCGACTGGCTCCAGGCTTCGCTCCAGGTCCGTGACCAGCACCGACATCATTTCCGGGCGGTGCCCGGGCGTATGCAGCATCTGCAGCCGGACCAGGCCGATGGACAACTCCATCCCCTCCCGCAGGCGGCGCGCCGGGTACGCCACGCGCGCCTGCTCGTGCAGGCAGATCTCCGCGCCGTGCGCCGCCGCCAGCCGCCGCCCACCCGAAACATGGTCGGCATGCACATGCGTATCGATCACGTAGCGCAGGCGCAACGAACGCTCAGCCAGGATGCGCTGGTATGGCGCGATGTCGTAGCCGGGATCGACCACGGCGGCCTCATTCCCGGAGGCCATGATGTAGGAGCAGCAGCCAAGGCGGTCATCGACGATCTGGCGAAAGAACATGAAGAGCCTCCCCTGAACGGAATGGGCATCACGAAAATGCGGCCGAGAAAATGCGGGGATCGGGCGCTCAGGCAGACAGGCGCCGGGAACAGGGGTCACCAGGGCGCGCCGGGCCAGGCGCGGCGAAGTGGCGCGGGGCGAGCAAGCGCCGCGCCTTCTCCACACCCGTGATAAGGCGCGTCACGTCGTCTTCCGTGTTGTAGACGTAGAAGCTGGCGCGGATGATGGCATCCAGCCCCAGGGCGTTGAAGAGCGGATGGCAGCAGTGGCGCCCGGCGCGCACCGCCACGTGCTCGGCGTCCAGCACTGCGGCCACCTCCCCGGGCTGCAGCCCCTCGACCGTGAAGCCGACGATGCCGCTGCGCGCGCTGGCGCTGAGCGGGCCGTGCAGATTCACGCCCGGGATCTCGCTCAGGCCCGCGCGGGCCAGTTCCGCCAGGCGCTCCTCATGAGCGGCGACGGCAGCGCGGTCCAGATGGTCCAGGTAGGCGGTTGCAATGCCCAGGCCAATCGCCTCCCCCACCGCCGGCGTCCCGGCCTCGAAGCGAGCCGGGGCCTCGGCCCAGGTTGCGCCGTCCAGGCTGACATGGGCCACCATGCCGCCGCCAGCCATGAAGGGCGGCATCTCGGCCAGCAGCTCGTACCGGCCGAAGAGCACGCCGGAGCCCATGGGGCCCATCACCTTGTGACCGGAGAAGGCCAGGAAATCACAGCCGATGCCCTGCACATCCAGCGGGCGATGCGGCGCGCTCTGCGCCGCGTCGATCAGCACCGTGGCCCCGGCCGCCTGCGCGCGACGTGTCAGCCAGGCGGCGTCATTGACCGTGCCCACCGCGTTCGAGACGTGCGAGAACGCGACCAGCTTTGGTCCCTGCGCCAGCAGGGTCTCGAACGCCTGCAGGTCGAGCTGGCCATCCGCGCGGATAGGGACATAGGCGGTGCGTGCCCCTGTCTGCTCGGCCAGCAGTTGCCAGGGCACCAGGTTGGAGTGGTGATCAAGCACCGTATTGATGATGAGGTCACCGGGGCCCAGGTTCGCGCGGCCCCAGGTCTGCGCCACGAGGTTGATGGCCTCGGTGGTGTTGCGCACGAAGATGCACTCGCGCGCCTGCGCATTGATGAAGGCTGCCACCTGCTCCCGCGCTGTCTCATAGGCGTTCGTCGCCAGCTCGGACAGCCCGTAGACGCCCCGGTGAATGTTGGCGTTGTAGCGACGGTAGTAGTCGTCCAGGGCGTCCAGGACGGCCAGCGGCTTCTGGGCGCTGGCGGCGCTGTCCAGGTAGGCCAGCCGCTGGCCGCGTGCGTTCGTCTGCGCCAGAATAGGGAACTCGGCGCGGATCGTTGCGGCGTCAAACGGCTGGCCGGCGCCCGGCGCCGTGCTCTGCTCCCGGTGCTGACCCGACTGGCCCGCCAGGACTGAGGTGGTCATGGTTGCGCTCCCTCCTTCCAGAGCGGCACCGCGGGGGATCGCCTTCAGCGAGGCCCGTGCCACTCGACTGAGCGGGACCACCATAGAATAGTCCTCTTTGTCTGTCAATTTAGTGGACATTGGAAGGAACGAGAGGCAAGGCGAGAATTCTTCGCGACGGAAGGTCATCCGGAAGCGCGCGCCGCCGGGAGCAGCACCGCGACGTGGAGGCCGCCAGCGGTGCGGGGCGTGAGTGTGAGCACCCCATCGTGCGCCTGGATGATGCTCCTGGCGATAGCCAGGCCCAGGCCAACCCCGGCGTGGCCGCTGCGCAGGCGTTTGCTGCCGCGCTGGAATGGTTCAGTGAGCGTCGAGACCAGGTGTGGCGTGAGGTGCGCGCCCGTATTCTCTACCGTGAGCGCTACCCCCCTGGGCTGCGCGCTGGTGGTGACCCACACGGCGCCCTGCCGGGGCAGGTTGTGGACGATGGCATTGTGGATGAGATTCGTGCAGAGCTGCAGCAGCAGCGCGTGCGAGCCGCTGGCGGTGGCCACATCGCCGCAGGTCTCGATGGCAACCCCGCGCTGCTCGGCGAGGGGCAGCAGCGTTTCGGTGGCTTCCTCCGCAATCAGGGACAGATCGACCAACTCCCGGGTGAACGCGCGCTGATCGGCGCGGCTGAGCAGGAGCAAGGCTTCGGTGAGGTCGATCGCCCGGGCGTTGACGGCGTAGAGGCGGTCGAGGAGTTCATCGGTGTCCCGGTGCGGATCGTTGCGAGCAACCTCGAGCAGGGTCTGCGTGGTCGCCAGCGGGGTGCGCAGTTCGTGGGAGGCGTTGGCGGCAAAGCGCTGCTGCTCGGCGACGTGCGCTTCGAGTCGCGCCAGCATGGCGTCGAAGCTGTCGGCGAACTCGCGGAATTCGTCCTGGCGGCCTTCCAGTTCAATCCGGTGAGATAGTGATCCGGCTGCGGCCCGGCGGGTGGCGTTCGTGATGCGGGCCAGGGGTGCGAGCATGTGGCCGGCGAGCAGCCAGCCGCCCAGCAGGCCAAACACCAGCAGGAATGCCAACACGGTGACTGCCCGCAAATCAGAATCGCGCAGGGCATCGGGCACAAAACGGCCGATGGCGCCGACTGCGGCGTGCGGCACAACCTGGAAGATCCAGATGGCCACGAACATCAGGGCGCCCGCGAACACGAGGAAGCCGGCGTAGCTGAGGGTGAGCTTGAGGCGAACGCTCAAGCCGGGCGCCCTATCCACCCTCGCCCCCCTCCCCTACAGCGTCCGGTCCAGCGTCAATACGATAGCCGGCGCCGGGCACGGTGGCGATCAGCCAGGGTTCGCCGAGCCGCTTGCGCAGCGCCGAGACCGTGATGCGCACGGCGTTCGTCAAGGGGTCGGCGTTCTCATCCCACGCCCGCTCCAGCAACGCCTCGGCGCTGATGACGCCACCCTCGGCCGCCACCAGAACTTCGAGTACGGCGAACTGCTTGCGGGTCAGCGCAACATACCGGCCATCCCGGTAGACCTCGCGCCGGAACGGATCCAGCCGCAGCCCGGCGATCTCCCGCACGGGTGGCCGGTTGTGGGCGCGCCTGCGGTCGAGCGCCCGCAGCCTGAGCACCAGTTCCTGCAACGCGAACGGCTTGGTGAGGCAGTCGTCCGCGCCGAGTTCGAACCCGGAGACCTTGTCATCGAGCCGGTCAGCAGCGGTGAGCATCAGGATCGGGGTGCCACTCCCGGAGGCGACGATGCTTGCGGCAATCTCGTCGCCAGAAGGTTCGGGAATGTCGCGATCCAGCACGGCGATGTCATAGGTGTTGACGCTCAGCAACTCCAGCGCGGTGCTGCCGTCGCCGGCGATATCGGCCGCGATCGCCTCCAGGCGCAGCCCATCGCGGATGGCCTCGGCCAGGAAGGGCTCATCCTCAACAATCAAGACACGCATGCGCCCGATTCTACGAGCCAGCGCATTTCGTGGGCGTATCGAAAACACCATACGTGCGGGCAACACCCTCCGCCCTTAACTGGGTGTCAGGCGGCCAGAGAGGCCGCGGCAATGACCGCAACGGTCAGGAGGACAACAGTGATTCAGTTGCGCAACCGAAAGCGGTTCGTTCATACGCTCGGCGTGGCCGGGGTTGGCCTGGGGTTGCTGGCCGGCACGGCCAGCTTGCCGTTGGCGCTGGCGCAGGAGCACCCGTCGCCAGCAATAGAGCGCCAGTTCTTACAGCACGATGCGGGGTACCTGGACCTGAGCGACGAGGAACTGCGGCAACTGCTCATGCAACTCCTGCAGGAACGGGAGCATGGGAAGGCAGGCGCTGTTGTCTACCAGGGCGAAGAGGACACCAGGGACTTCGTGCTGCGCGGTGACCATGACGAGTTGCGGATCGCGGCCTACCACGAGTTCACGCAAGCACTGGCTGATGAATTGGGCATCGACGATGCGGACGAGGTCGACACGGCCATTCGTGCCGCCATGATAGCGAACGTCGACGCCAACACCGGCCTGAGCAAGAGCGGGGCCGAGCAGCAGAAAGCGCTGATCGCGGACGCTCCCGCGCCGATCGGCCCCACCTATCGCGGCCACGGCGGGTAAGGAGGGATCACATTGGTTGTCCCGGCCCTTGTGCGTGGTGGGCCGGGACGCAGTCGCTGTTCTGCTGGCAGGCCTTGCCGTTGGTGGTGCAAGTGTTTGGCATGCCGCCGCCCTTGTCGCCACCGCCATTGCCGTTGTTCCTGGCGCCGTGCTTCTTGTGGTGCTTGCGGTTGCGCCGTTTGCGCCGGTCGGCATCCTTGTTCGCTGCCGACGCAATCCACTCGGCCAGCGTGACCAGCCCCACGTCGTACGCTGCTAGTTCGCGCAGCAGAACTGCACGCCGTTTTCCTCGCAGCACGTGTGCTCGAACGACGGACAACAAACGCCGGCACAAACGATCGGGCTGCCTGAGGGACAGCATTCGCTACCGTTGCACAGGGTCGCGCCTGAGTCGCAGCAGGTACTTCCGCAGCAGAGGCTATCGCCCGGACAACAGTTGCCGTCACAACACTTCCCGCCGCCGGCGCAACCACAATTGTCTCCGCAACAGGTGCTACCGGGCTCACAGCAGGAATTCCCGCAACACTGCTTGCCAGCTTCGCAGCAACTATTGCCGCAGCACTGATGATCGGCCGGGCAGCAGGCGTCGCCACAGCAGTGGGTACCACGGAACTCCGGATTGGGATTCGAGCCGCAGCAGTTGTTGCCACAGCACCCTGTGTTGAGGCCATCACACGCGTTGCCTTCGCAGGTGGTGACGAGGTCGGCACAGACGTAGTTAAAACAGTTCCCTGTACAGCATTCGGAGTCCTGGGTACAGGCCTGGTCATTGGCTTTGGCGCAGTGGCCGTGGCCCTCACAGCACACGGTTCCAGTCGGACAGCTTGACTCCGTACACTCACACGTTCCATGCGCCGTGCAACTGGTCCAGGGAGAGCAGGCGGCACACTGCTCGCCATTCGTGCCGCAGGCTGCGTTGTCCTGCGTGAGGCAGCGGCCCGGCTGGTCGGGGCCATGCTCACAACAGCCATCCGGGCAATTCTCGGCATTGCACTGGCAGACCCGCTCGTAGCACTGGCCTGTGCTCGCCGTGCACTGGTCACAGAGGCGGCCGCCGTAGCCACAGTCCTCGTCGCTCGTCCCCGGCTGGCAGGTTGCCGTGTCGTCACAGCACCCGTCACAGCAGAAGTCCCCGATCTCGCCGCTGCAACTGCGCAGGTCGGTGCGGCAGACCTGGTTGCCGACCGGGCCATCGCAGCAGCCGTCGCAACAGACGCCGCCGATACCGTCACAACTGATCTCGCCAGAGACGCACTGGCCGTTGCGGCAACAGCCATCGGTGCAGGTTTGCGGGCCGCACGCGGGCGCCCCC
>JALYWD010000631.1 GCA_030852885.1 Chloroflexota bacterium
GGTAAGTGTGCCAAGAATGCCAACTTTGGCGGGTAGGGGTGGTTGGCAGAGTAGTTTGGGCTACGCAGAGTAACATCAGGAACGAGGCTGGGCCGAGATCCTTCGCCTGCGGCTCAGGATGACAGGGGAGGGCGGGCTCAGGATGACAGGGAAGGGTGGGCGAAGGATGACAGGCAAGAGTGGACGACACCACAGGCTCAGTTGCTGGGAGACGAGGCCCTTGAACAAGCTCAGGGCGACACCTGGGAGCGGGGGCGACATCGAAGCCTGGGATTAGGGAGCGAGATGCCTCGACTTGCTGCCGGGTGATCGCCACGACCTGCAAGCATGAGTTCAGCCGCCGAGTCTCGCTGTCAAACGGCCTGCGGGCGCTCCTTGTCACGGGTGTCGCGGAAGTACGGGCTTTTCTCCGGGTAGAAGGTGCGATGTTGCGCGGAGAGTGCTGAGAGCTGGGCGATGAGCGACGAGAGGCTCTCGATGTCTTCCGTGTGTTCCGCCTCGGCGATGCTGCGCTGAAGCTGCCGCATGAGTGTGTCGAAGCGATCGCGGCCGATGCGGATCACCGCGCGGCGCGCATCGCGCTCGATCTGCGCGGGAAATTGCGCCGGAGCTTGCTCCAGCGTCGCCAGGAGTGACTCGGCATGGTCCGCGACCAGGTCATCCAGCCCCGCGATGATCAAGTCCGGGCTGAGGTCGAGCGGAATGCCTGGGTCCTGCAACATGCGCAGGAGTTCACGATTGCGCGTGTCGGCCAGGTCATTTTCCGAGACGAGCGGAAGAACGCCCGCGGTGTACGTGCGGTGCTTCAGTAGCAGCGCCAGCAGGTGATCCTCATGCGATGTGCCAATAGCCGCGAGTGACGGGGTTTGACTGCGTGATGTGCGGGGACCGGTGGAACGGATGGCGGAGCGCCGGATTTCGTGCAGGACGCTGCTCTCAGGCAGTTGCAGCTTGCGCGCGACGAGGCTGGCGTAGTGTGCCTGGACGACCTGGTCGCCGGCGGCTTCCAACAGCGGCACCAGCTTGCGAATGGCTGCTGACTTGGCGGTGGCGTCTCCTTGATCCACACCGGCCAACGCGGCCTCGACGTAGAAGTCGAGGAAAGGTAGCGCGGTCTTGACGACGTTTGGCCACGACTCCGGATCGCGGCGGATCAAATCGTCGGGGTCTTTGCCTTCCGGCAACTGCACGATGGATATCTGGGTCTTGAAGCGGCGCTGCCAGAGGATCATGGTGTCCGCGCCTGGGCGGCTGGCACGCTCCACGCCGATTGGCGTCAGCTCCCGATCGAGCGCGGCGGGGAGCATCTCCAGCGAGCGGATCATTGCGCCCTGCCCGGCAGCGTCGGCATCGAGCGCCAGGACAATGTTGCGGCTGAGGCGCTTGACCAGGCCGACCTGCTGCTCCGTGATGGCGGTGCCCATGCAGGCCACCACGTTGGCGTAGCCGAACTGGTGCGCGGTGAGGGCATCCATGTACCCCTCGACCACGACGACTTCATCTTCCTTCCGGATGGCATCCCCGGCGAGATCGAGGCCGAACAGGAGCGTGCTCTTGTCGAAGATCGAGGACTGCGCGGAGTTCAGGTACTTCGGCTGGTGATCGCCCAGCGCGCGGCCACCAAAGCCGACGGTGCGGCCCTCGCGCGTGCGAATCGGGAAGAGGAGGCGGTTCCAGAAGCGGTCCCGCACGCGGCCGTCATCGCGGCGGTGCAGCACGCCGGCCTCGATCGCCATCTCCGTGTCGATGGAGCGCTGCTGCAGGTAGCGGTAGAGGGCATCGCCGTCGGGCGCAAACCCGAGTCCAAACCGCTCGGCGACGGCGGAATCGATGCCGCGCTTCTCGATCAGCTCGCGGCCCGCTGCGCCGGCCCCCGTGTTGCGGAGCACATTCCGGTAGTACTCGGCCGTGAGTTCGTTGATCTCGACCAGGCGGTTGCGATGGGCATCGACTTCCGGCGCGACGGTTGGCGTCGTGCCGAGCTCGACCCCGGCGCGGCGCGCCAGCTCCTGGAGCGCCTCCCGGAACTCGACGTGTTCCACTCCCATATAGAAGGTGAAGGCATCGCCACCCTTGCCACAGCCGAAGCAGTGGAAGTTGCCTGAGTCCGGAAAAACGATGAATGAGGGAGTCTTCTCCTGGTGGAAGGGGCACAGGCCCTTGTAGGAGCGCCCGGTCTTTTTCAGTTGGACGTACTGCGAGATGAGCTCGACGATCTCCGTCCGCTCGCGCACTTCCGCAACGGCATCTCGGGCCATCTGCGCTTCGCCCTCCGGGTGTTTACATGATCAAGCTGGCGGGGAGAACCGGAGTGTACCTTGCCAGAAGCAGGGGCGGGCCTACTCCAGCACGTCCATCGCCGCCAGGCTGGCCAGGAGGCGCTTGGGGCCGTGGCGCACGAACTCAACCGCGACCTCCTGGTCGCCGCCGCGGTCGCTGGTCTCGGTCACGAAGCCCTCGCCAAACTTGGGGTGAAAGACCTTCTGCCCTGTGCTGTACGTGACGGCTGGTGGAGCAGGTGGCGCGGGTGGGCGGCCAGCGCCAATGGTGGTGACATCGCCCCGAGCGCGGTCACGCAGGCTGGAGCGGGCACCCGCCCGCTCACCGGAGCGGCGGCTGAGTGTGCGCAGGAGATGATCGGGAATGGCCGTGATGAAGCGCGACGGGACAGAGTAGCCGATGCGGCCGTAGGTCGCGCGTTGGCTGGCGTGCGTCAGGTAGAGCAAGCGCTCGGCGCGTGTCATACCGACGTAGAAAAGGCGCCGCTCCTCTTCCAGGTCCTCTGGCTTGATGTGCTCGTTCTCGACCGCGCGGCTGATCGGCAGCAGCCCCTCCTCCACGCCGGTCAGGAAGACAGCCGGGTACTCCAGCCCCTTGGCCGAATGGAGCGTGATCAGGGTGACGCGGCCACGCTCGTCGGCTTCCAGGCTGTCCACATCCGCCACGAGGGCGACGCGCTCCAGGTATTGCGGCAGCGTCTTCGCGGCGGGTTCGTCGCCAAGGCGCTCCAGTTCCGAGCGCAGTTCGAGGACGTTGGCCCAGCGCTCCAGGTCTTCGTCTTCGGTGCGGTCGAAGGTGTTGCCGTAGCCGGTGCGATCCAGGATGGCATCGAACAGGGCGGTCAGCGAGGAATCTTCCGCGAGCTGACGCAGGTCCGCAATGACCGCGCCAACCTTGCGGGCTGCCGCCTGCCCGGTCCCGCTCAGCGCCGGAGCAGTCGCCGCATCGCCGCGCCCGGCCACGGCCAGGAAGCCGTCCAGCATGGGACGATTTTCCTCAACCGCCCAGGTGCGAATCGTTTCCATGGCGCGCGGGCCGAGACCCTTGCCGATGGGCAGATTGCCGACCACGCGCTCGAGCGCCACGGCGTCTGACGGGTTGTGCAGCAGGCGCAGGGCAGCCAGGACGTCCTTGACCTCCTTGCGCTCGTAGAAGCGGACGCCGCCAATCACCTGGTAGGGGATGCCGCGCAAGCGCAGGGCTTCCTCAAGCGCCCGGCTCTGGGCGGTGGTGCGGTACATGATGGCGATGTCCTGATACGGGATGCGCTGGAGCTCGCTGAGCCGGCGAATCTCGTCGGCGACAAAATTTGCCTCGTGGCCCTGGTCGTTCAGTTCGCGCAGGACAATCGCTTCGCCGTCGGGATTGTCGGTGCGGAGGCGGCGGTCGATGCGGGAGACGTTTTCACGAATGACGCGGTCCGCCGCCTCCACGATGCGCGCCGTGGAGCGGTAGTTGGTCTCCAGGTGGATCTGTTGCGCGTCCGGGTAATCCTTCTCGAAGTCGAGGATATTGCGGATGTCCGCCTGCCGCCAGCCGTAAATGGACTGATCCGGATCGCCGACGACAAAGAGATTGCGCCAGCGCTCGGCCAGCGCCGAGACGAGGACGTACTGCACCCGGTTGGTGTCCTGGTACTCGTCAACCAGGATGTGCTGAAACCGCTCCTGATAGCGCTCCAGCAGGAACGGAGCGGCTTCGAAGAGGTAGATCGGCTGCGCCAGCAGATCATCAAAGTCCAGGGCATTCGCGCGGCGGAGCAACTTCTCGTACTCCGCGTAGGCGCGCGCAATGACCTCCTCATCGTGCGTCTCGGCGATGCTCCGCGCTTCGTTCGGGAGGATCAACTGGCTTTTGTGCGCGGAGATGCGCCCGAGCACCCGGCGCGGTTGGTACATCTTGGGATCGATGCCGAGCGCCGTCATCGCCGACTTCATGATGTCGGCCTGGTCGCCACTGTCGTAGATCGAGAAGTTCGGCAGGATATTCAGGCGGTCAGCAACGACGCCAGGGTTCTCACGCAGCAGGCGGGCGCCAAAGGAGTGGAAGGTGCCCATCACCAGACCTTCGACAGCTCTGCCTTGCCGCAGCGCTTCGATGCGCGTGCGCATCTCGCGGGCCGCCTTGTTGGTGAACGTAACGGCCAGGATGCGTTCACCCGGCACCTGCGCCACTTCCATCAGGTAGGCGATACGGTGCGTCAACACGCGGGTCTTGCCCGAGCCAGGCCCGGCCACCACCAGCACCGGGCCGTTGATCGCCAGGACCGCGGCGCGCTGCTCGGCGTTCAGCCCGTGCAAAAGCTCGGTGGCAAATGGTGATTGGGTGTCCATCGTGTCCAAGGGTGAGGGCTGCTCCATGGAAGGTCATTCCGGCGCACCCGGAACCGCCTGAGTCTAGCACCGGGGTAGCGGCCCACCTCCGCGTTGACGCTGTCGCGGCGGCTCAGTTATCCTTGGTTGTCGCCACGCCGACGTAGCTCAGCGGCAGAGCAAAGGACTCATAAGCCTTTGGCCGGTGGTTCGATTCCACCCGTCGGCACCAATCCCCTGTGATTCACCACACCCTGGCCCTCTACCTGATCGAAGCGCACGGCGCACACCAGCCATGACGGACTGGGGTGGCGCTGCTGCAGGACTCGAACAGCGGCTCCTGGCACGTTTCCGGGACGCGCGCATCTCGCAGGATGGTCCCCTGATCGTCGCCTTCTCGGGCGGGCCTGACTCGCTTGCACTGGCTGCTGCGCTTCTTCATGTCCGGGCCGTGACGGGGTTGCCACTGCTGCTGGTTCATGTCGATCACCGCTTGCGAGATACATCGGGTGACGACGCGGCAGCGGCGGCCGGGCTTGGCCAGCAGATCGGCATCGACGTCGTCGTGCGGCGGGTGCCGGTGACGCCGCGCGAAGCGCACCCGAACCTCGGGGTGGAGGAAGCCGCGAGGCGGGAACGGTACCGGTTGTTAGGAGAAGAAGCGCGCCGCGTTGGAGCGGGCTACATCGCGACGGGCCACCACCGCGAGGACCAGGCGGAGACGGTGTTGCTGCACCTGCTCAGGGGCAGTGGGCTGCACGGCGCGGCCGGGATGGCCGAGCTTGCGCCTGTGCCAATTGCTGAAACAGGCGACATATCCCGGTCAGAGCAGAAATGCCCGCCACGGCTTTGGCGGCCGTTCCTCGCAGAACCACGGTCGGAGATCCTGGGATACCTCAACAAGCGTGGCCTGTACCCGATCCTTGACCCTTCAAACAACGACGTGACCCTACGACGCAACGCGTTGCGCCATCGCGCGCTGCCGGAGCTGGAAGCCGCGTTTCCCGGGGCGGCGGCTGCGCTTGCCCGCTATGCCGCGCTCGCGGCGGAAGAAGACCTCCTTCTGGAGAGCATCGTTGAGCGTGCTTTGCCAGATGTGCTCAGTCCTGGAAACGGCATCAACCTTGCGGGCCTGCGGGAGGAGCCGCGAGCGTTGCAGCGGCGGATGCTGCGACGCTGGCTGGTTGAGGCGACTGGCGACACCACTATCAGCTTTGAGCGGGTAGACGCGGTGCTGCACTGGGCGAATGTGACGACCGCCGCGGGCAGCGTCGAGTTGCCGGGCGGGTTTTGTGTGCGGCGCAGCGGTGAATGGCTGATAGTTGCGCGCAATGATTGAACGAGGGACGGGGAGGGATTGAGCAAGTGACATATACGGAGCCGCGCGCAACGGGAGTGGCCCGCATCTTGATTGATGAGGATGTCATCCGGCTACGGATTGCCGAGATTGCCCGTGAACTGGATGAGGAGTATCACGAGAGTGCGCCGCTGCTGGTGGGTGTCCTGAACGGGGCAGTGACCTTCATGACGGACCTGATGCGTGC